>OMSS01000168.1 GCA_900313795.1 uncultured bacterium
GTTAAGGCGATGCTCGCCAAAGGCAATCATCTTGCCGAAACCCACAATAGGATGTGGTAGCCATGAGGGGTCACCAAGAATGAGGTCGAGCAACCACCCAATTAGGAGGGGTAATATATAAATCATCCAACTATCCATTCTTCAAAGTGATAAATTGCTTGATGGCATCCACCAATGCATCGTTTTCTGCTGGTGTTTGTGAAGCAACACGAAAATGGTGAGGTGTTAATCCTCGGAAGTTTGATGCATCGCGAATCAGTAGATGATGCTCTTGTGCTAAATAGTCTTTCAATTCTTCTGCTGTCGGACGAATTAATAATTGATGAATGAACAGGTTTTGGCTTGCCAATTCGTTAACTACTCTGAATTTTTGTGTGTATTTTTTATCAGCACCTGCAAAACCATCGAAAATAAATACTTCTCTGCCTTCCAAGTATGCTGTGATTTTACCCTTAATAGAGTTGAATTGTTCTCTTGAGATAGGTCTGTTTACCTTGCCCCAAGCGATTTCGTTGTGTACGCCATCTGTATCAACGATAAACTTATCTTTAGGTGAACGACCTGTGTATTTGCCAGTCGTTACTACCAATGCGCCTGTTTCGCTCAATGAGCCTTCTCCACGACGCAATGCTGCTTCTGTTAATTGTGCCGGTGTTAAGTTGCGATATACGGCTTTAGGTCCTATTATGCCTAATTTTTCAATTCCGTAAGTTTCCATTACATTTCTCCTTAAATCAAATGTGTATGTTTCACACTTAATAATAATACAAACATAAACAAATGTGCAACTTTTTTTCAAAAGTCTACACATTTTTTCGGTTTTATTGTTTGACAAAAATCAATAACCACCATTTCAAAAGGATTATATTGGATATGTTTATTTTCAAGAAATTGTCAAAAATTCTTTCGCTCCAGCCTTTATCGGCGGAATGAAGTCTTTGTCATAATTTCCAACATAATCATTCAAAACTCCATCTAAATCTATTAATATAGTTTTCTTCATTTTATTTTCCTTATAATTACTATGTTGTTATAACATAATGGCATTAAAATTAGTAATATAACAGCTACAATATTAATATATAAAGATTATTGGTACTGATATATGCACAAAAAACTAAGAACAATAGGAAATAGTTGGGGATTAATTATTCCTTTGCCGATATTAGAACTTTTAAAAGTTAATCCTGTATTGGACGATGTTGAACTTGTTGTCGAAAAAGATGTACTGACAATCAAAAAATATGTTAAAAAAGAGAAAGAGCAATAAAATAGCATAATTTCTGTCAACTAAAGTCGACCCTACTTCTACAACTTTCACAAAACTATTTTTCAGCGTAAATCAAGCAGCTGTAGTTATTTTTAAATTCTTTGAGCGATAAATCCGTACCAAACGTTGTGTTCCAAGGATTTACGACAACAATTCTGACATCGCCATTATCATCGACATAAGGTTTTGCACCATAAGCGTGACCTGATGCGATGTTATAATCTTGTGTCATTTCGTCCTCATTTTCAAATTTGAAATTCGAAGTTGCTGAGAACAATGCACCGTTTGCGATTTGTTCTTTTACAACGGATTCAAAATCTTCATCTTCGGTGCTGACTGCATAAGATGGCATGTCAAAAACTTGAAAAATTTCTTCCGCAAGACCGCCTTCACGGTACAAGGCTCTGACGTTTTGGAAACTTTTATTTTCGGACTGAAGTTTTTCCTTCATACCGTCAAGAACGATACCGTCCTCATCTTCAACAAAATCATAATAAGATGTATCATAAGCACCTGTTTCGTCATTATCAAAAACTCTAAATCTACTTTCATCGACCTGAGCCCAGAAATTTTCAGGGTTTTTGAGGGTTTCATACAACTGCTCTTTTCTATCAAGTTGTCTGCCCATTTTCTCGTCAGTATCTGGGGCTTGTGCCCTTAATTCTTTATTACTAACTCTGATAGATTGTTTATCCTCTGCAATATTTTTTTCAAGAGTTGCAATTCTTTCTTCTCTTGTGAAACCTGCTGCTTCGGGAATATTTCCACCTTTTTTCAAGTAAGCAAGTTCTGCCTTAGAGCGTGCAATTCTATCTTTTGAGCCTTGTTTTGCATCGGTATAAAATTGTTGTTTATCTTCATATTCAAGTTGTTCAAAAACTGTATCGTCAAGTTTGTTGTAAGTTTGATTTTTAGCCTGTTGAGCGGCTTTATCAACACGAGTGCCAGCATAAAGGTGTTCAAGAATTCTCAAACCTTCTGAACCTTTGATATAAATTTTTTCTTGAGGATTATCTTCCATTTGTTCCAAAAGTTTGCAATCCTTTGCAACGACAACTTCTTCTCTATTTGGAAGTTTTGCCTTAACATCTTTTCCGTCTTGTTCAAAGCAATCCAAAATCTTCACTCTTGTTTCAGGATTTTGGTACAAAGTATCGAGTGTCGAAACCATATAACAGTCGCCAATACTGCTTTGTCCGACAGAAAATCTCTCTACGGGAGGAAAAAGTTTCAAGTAAGTTTCTTTATCAAACTTCAACTGTTTTGCGTTGCCGTCGTCAGTTTTGATATAAACATTTTTTTCATCACCAACATTATATACGTCACCAACTTTTGCATTTTTGACAGCCTCATCTGCCGTTTCAAATTTCGGCACAATCAAGTCCTCAACAGGCATGCCTGTCGCTTTTGCCTGTTGCATAAGTTTAATATCATTGACCATGTTAGGTTGAATGTCAGAATGTTTGCTCGAATAGTAAATCGTACGCATATTGACCGAACCGCTCTCAATCAAGCCAATCAAGCCGTTTGTCGCTTTTGCGTTCTTATTGTCCTTCTTCATCATGCCCGAAAGTGCTTCAAATTCATAATCTTCCAACTTTTCGGCAAATGACGTATTTTTGAGTTTATCAAGGTTTTGCTTTTGCTCGTCAATCGGTTTTGCACCGACAAACATAGCCTTCAAAAGTTGTCCCGAGGGATAGGCAGCATAAGTTTGTGCGAGCATGCTTTGGGTATTTTTTGTCGCAACATTTTTTTGCTTAATACCGTTGTTAAGCCCGATATTATTGATTTTCGAGATATTTTTCCCTATTTCCATCGTGTTTATTTGTAAACCTTTCTCTACATTTATCGGCAAATT
>OMSS01000147.1 GCA_900313795.1 uncultured bacterium
GTGCGAGGAAATATTGAAACAGATGCTGAAACAGATTCCGAAACGAGTTCGGCATGACACTATTCGTCACCCTGAACTTGTTTCAGGGTCTTTCTTAAAAGGATAAAAAATGACTAACAGAGGTGTTTACAGAGTACCGATAGAGATTTGGGAAAAATACAAAACCGAGAACACGAATGAACTCGGCGAAAAAGAACAGGGTGAAAGACTTGTAAAAAGGTTTATGGCAAGAGTTGAAACTCGTGTCGGTTCTTTGTTGTCGGGCAATCGCCCTGCCAACACGATTGTCGAAAAAACTACGCACAAAATCACATACCCTTTTTACAACTTCAAAAATCTTCTGCCCGATAGAAATTTTATTCAAATCTTTGGCAGAAGATTTGAAATCGATTACTCGTTAAACGAGGGGTTCAAAAACCTTGAAATGCAAGTGTTTGTCCACGAGGAACATTAACCGTATTGTTTAATAATTGCATCATTAACGAGATGCGAAACAGAAACGTTTTCTTGTTCGGCAAGTTTTATAAGTTTTAAATGTGTAGATTTTTTTGTTCTTATATTTAAAACACCTGTGCAATCCGCAGAAGAAAAAGCGAATGTTGAATTTGGTTTGGGGATTTCTAAACCGTCCTCTTGTAAGCCCTCAAAATGAAATTCTAAGGCTTCTAAAAAGTTTTTTCTTGCTTCGTCCACAGTTGCTCCCGTTGCAACACAACCGTCAACATCAGGGCAATAAGCACTAAAATTGTTTTCTTGCCTTTCGATGATGATTAAATAGTTATCCATTTTTACCTCCTTTATTTAAAAATGGTGGGGTTTATTTCAACCCCGCCTGCTTGAAAATGCTGTTCAATGTGCCTTTTGCAATGTCGTCTGAGAGTTTTCCTGCAACCGTTACACGACCTTTGAGAGTATTGTGTTTGAATTGCCTGTGACTTCCTCGTTGTGTGCACAGATACCAGCCGTTTTCTTCAAGCAATTTGATAATTTCTTTTATCTTCATGATTCAATTATCTCCTTGTTGTAATTATATCACATTACAACCAAAATGTCAACACATAGCATTACAAATATAGGGTAAACTTATGCGATACTCTGATGCCGAGATTAACGAATTTAGGCGAAAAGCCAAAGCAAAAGCAAGACGAAAAAAAACATACACACCTAAAAATACGGAAAGTTGCGTTATTGTTTCTGAAATGACAGATTTCAGTGAGGAATTAAACGAAATGCAAAAATTATTTCCTGATGTATGCAAAAAGTTTTTAAAATCAGTTGCGAAAACTTCTCTTAAAACTGTTAAAGACATTGCCAAAAGAGAAGTAAAGGAAAAAACAAAAAATTATCACAAAAGATTTAAAGTAGGAAAAGGCTACACATACGAGGGAAACCACGCTATAAGAGTTTATAACTCGGCAAGACACGCACACTTGATTGAAGACGGACACGTTATTTTTTCTCACGGCAAAAATGTTGGTTTTGCAACAGGAAAAAAAGTTTTTAAGCAATCGGAATTTGAGGTGTCGCAACTGCTTGAGTTTGAAACAGGTAAGTTATTATCTGAGTATTTTACTTTTGGATAAAAAAATGAGCAAAATTAACACAATCAAAATTTATAAATCTCTCTCGGAAAAACTAACGGCTTTATTCCCCGAAAAAACGGTACAAATAAAGGATATTAAGAATATCGAAAGACCTTGTTTTTATACAAGGTTTGTAACCGAAAAAACAACAAATCATTCAAAAATTGAAAATTCTCAACAAAGTTTTGAGGTTATTTATTTTTCGGAAAAAAATCAACTTCTTGAACTCTTGCAGTTAAAAGAAACCTTGAACGATTTTCTTTCTTGCCCGATTGCCATTGAAAATAAAGAGATTGAGCCGTTAGACGTAACAATAACAACAAACGAAGACGACTATTATTTACAGGCAAGTTTTGATTTTGAAATCGAGCAACTTATCGAGCCTGCAAGTGATAAGCCGACAATGCAGAAACTGCGTTATAAAAATGAAGATTTTGAATAAAAATATTTTTGTACCTAAATTTGTCATTCCGAATTTATTTTGATTTTCTGTCACCCCGAATTTATTTCAGGGTCTAAAAAAAGATGCTGAAACAAGTTCAGCATGACGGAAGTGTGAGTTCAGATGAGAATAAACAACAATAAAATAACAGAAAGGATTTTAAAATGACTGTAACAATGGACGATTTGACGCCGAAAATAGAAATTATTTTCAAAAAACTTGCCGCCGCTATGATTAAAGTGGGTGCAAAAGGTAGAGTTTTGTATATCACAAAAGATGAAACGCTTACAAAAGACTATGAGGTTAAAACTTACACATCACCTGTCGGAATTACAGATATCACAGGACAATTAAAAACAGATGTCGAAGATATTTTTGACAACGGCGTTAAAAAAGTTATTGTCTTTGAAACAAAAACAGGCATTGACGATGTCGCTGATGCACTAAAAAAACAAAAATTTGATTGGGTTTTCACTGACATCGCAGACGAGCAAGACAAAGTTGCAGCACTTGCGGTTGAATTAAAGAAATTTGTACTATGCTACAATGTGGCAAAGGATAGCCAATATGTCGTAAATTTCGTCACGCCGTCCGCAACACTTCAAGATGGCACGACTGTTGAAGGTGTCCGTTTACTTCCTTATGCAATCGGCATTATGGCGGGTTGTCCTTACTCGAAATCCATTCTCTACAAAGAAATAGACAAATACAAAGAAGTTGAACTGCCCGAAACTCTTGCAGAGGCAACGTGTTTTTACAAGTTTGATGAAGATTTGGAATGTGTTAAATTCGCTAACGGCTATACATCTTTGAAATCAACAGGTGCTGACACTCCCGAGGATTTCAAAAAAATCACTTACGCAGAATGTGCAAAACGTGTAGATGTGGATTTAAAATATGCCTTTAAAAAATCTTATCAGGGTAAATTTAAAAACACTTATGTAAATCAGCAACTATTCTACGATGCTTGCAAATACGGTTATTTTAACGAACTTGTTGAGGCAGGTATTTTAGACGGCTCTTATGACAACACTATCGACACAGATGTTGAGGCTCAACGAAATATGTGGCTCGCAAGCGGCAAAACAGAGGCGGCAGACTGGGACGATGAAACCGTTAAAAATATGACGTATCAATCTTACGTTATCCCGCAGATTAAGGTTAAGTTCTTAGATGCAATGGAAGATTTTAAAGCAACGGTTATTATGGCATAAGTGAGAAAGGATAACAAAATATGACAATAGATGCGAATAAGGTCGTTTCGGGGACATACGGAACGCTATATATCAACATAGACGGCACAGACAAAGAACTCGGCAGTGTCTCAAAGTTCGAGGGCAAATGCAAGGGTGTTTACGAAGATGTAAATACTACAAATGTTATGGGACGAGATTTCGGGAAGTTTCACCTTGTCTCGAATCGACTATGATATCCCGAGAGCCGTATTTGAGAATTGGAAAAACGGAATAACTCCTGCAATCAGGCTTGTTGGTTCGGTAAACGACCCTTCGGCGAATGATAACGCAAGGGTTGTTTTTACGGGCGTAACATTAGAGGAAATCGCCCTTTTGGATTTCGAGGCGAAGAAACTTTCAACGGAAGAATACAGTTTTGAGGCAGTTGATGCGGATTTTGCGTAGTGCGAAGCGAAGCGTAGACACGAAGTAGCGAAAAGTCATACGAGTGACAACGAAGTGAAACGAGTAGCGACTTTTCGTGAAGCAAAATCCAAGACGGCAGATTTTGCGTAGGCGAATGCCCCGCAATAGTGCTAATATTGCCCGATAATCGCTGACGAGCGATGCCGTACGGCCGGAATGGGTAAAAAATACCCATTCCTTTATTAAAAACAGGAGAATATTTTTTTATGACAAAATTAACAGTTGCTGATATTTTAGAAAGAAAAAACATTATAAAACCGCTAAAATTAACATATAATTCAGAAATTTTGGGCGGTGAAATTGAAATAAAAAAAATTAATGCCGACAAGGTTATGGATATCGCACAAGATATGCAGGATAACAAATATCAAACTTTTTGCAAATTGATTTTTGCTTGTTGTCCAATTTTTTCAGCCAAAGAATTACAACAAAAATACAAACCGATTGAGCCCTTTGATATTGTTGATATTCTTTTAGAATCTTCCTTGGTAGAAGTTACAGAATTAGCGATGCAAATTTTAGAATTATACGGTATTAAAGAAAGAATTGGCGTAAATAATTTAAAAAAGTAATTGAAAATGACGAGGATTTATACGCCTTGTCATTTTTGATAGCAAAAGGTGCTATCAAGTTAGATGTCAGTGATTTTTTTGAAAGTGGAACAAAAGAATTTTTGAAAGCAAGTCTGCTTTTGGAATTTGAAAGAAACAAAAAAATGTTTGGTGGAAAATAATGGCAAAAACAAAAACAATCGGTATCGTAATGGCACTCACGGACAATGTGAGTAAAAATGTCACGGCTATTGCAAGACACTTTCAAAAATCGGGAGAAAACATAAAAGATGTTGAAAAAAAAGTTGTTCGTTTAACTCGCAGTTTTGAAAATCTCGCAAACAACGGATTTGATAAAATAAAGAAAAACTCAGCATCTTTAAATGGACATTTAAAGGCGATGGCAGCACCTTTGATGATTTGTGGTGTGTCTCTTGGGGCTATCGGTAAAAATGCAATAGAAACCGCCGCAAAATTTGAAAAATATCGAGTTTCATTTGATACATTGTTGCAATCACAAACCCGTTCTAAAAAATTAATGGACGAGATAACTGATTATGCAGCAAAGACACCGTTCGGAATGGAAGAACTTGTCGAGGGTTCACAAAG
>OMSS01000148.1 GCA_900313795.1 uncultured bacterium
TCATAGCCTTCTTTGTAGGCATTTACAAACTCTTCAATTTTTTTAATATCTTGTTGCAAATCCGCATCGATAGTAATTACGGCATCGCAACCAATGTTTCTTGACGAAATATATCCAGCGAGGATTGCACTTTGGTTTCCAAAATTGCGAGAAAATTTGACCCCTTTAATAAATGTGTGTTCCTCACAACTTTTTTTGACGATTTCCCAAGTATTATCAACACTTCCGTCGTCGATAAAAAGGATATAACTATCTTCCGAAAAAACATTTCTTTCAACATAGTCCCTAAACAAAGCGGACATTTTGTCTATTGTTAGTTGCAAAACTTCTTCTTCATTATAAGCGGGAATTACAATCGCTATTTTCGGATTTAACATTTTTAAACCTTTATTATATAATTCTATAAAAGGATTATACTACAAATGAAGAAAATTATCACCACTGCTGACGATTTAGGCATCGATAAAGAAACCAACGAGGCAATCAAAGATTGCTTTGAAAATGGAGTATTAACGAGCAGTTGTCTGATGGCAGTCGGAAACGCTTTTGATGATGCGGTTGAAAATGTCATAAAAACTCATCAAGACTTAGAAATCGGGGTTCACTTAGATATTATTGAATGTAAAGCGTTAACAAAAAAAAGCAAATCGACTTTGACAGATGAAAATGGTAATTTTAACAATTCTTATATTGGCATGCTTTTGAAATCTTATGACAAGAAATTTTTGAAAGAAGTTGAGGACGAATTCAATGCACAGATTGAAAAAATCCTTTCGGCAGGGATAACCCCAGCCTACATAAACACTCACGTTCACACACATTCTATTCCGAATTTGTTTAAAATTATTTGCAAATCGGCAGAAAAATACTCAATTCCATACGTTCGAACTCAAGGCGAATTGCCGTATTTCACAAAAGGACTCAAAAGGCATACGAGCATTAGATATTGCCTCAATATTATAAAAAATATTTTGCTCAATACCTTTACTTTTATAAACAAAATCGAACTTAAAAAATATAACCTCAAAACGAATAAATATTTTTTGGGTGTTTTATACACAGGTCAAATGGACGAAGAAACAATCATCGCAGGAGTTGAGAGACTTCCGCAAGATGCTGTTGCAGAAGTTATTTGTCACCCTTCGACAAATCCTAAAAAACCTCGTCATTACAAGGAATATAAAGGCTTAACGAGCGAAAGATTAAAAGAATTTTTCAAATCAGGAAAAGCGGTTGCCATAAATTGGCAAAACAAAGAAAAAAGATAGGAGAATAACGCAATGAAAAAAATTATTTTGAGTAATTTACTTATATTTTTCTTTTTATTTTGCATTGTTGAATTAGCATCATATTTATACATTAAATATAACGCAAAAGAATATATGGACAACTACAACAAAGCAGCAAAAGAAGCCAACTTGACACTTCTGACCCAACGATATGCTCCAATCAGAATAATCGACCAAGACAAATTTGACAACTGGAGAGCAATAGATTACGGAGATAAAGACAAACCATCAATTTTGTTTTTCGGTTGCTCATACATATATGGATTCTTGAATGACAAAAATGAAACTCTTCCTTATTACATTACAGAAAGAACAGGCAGAACAACCGTAAACAGAGGCGTTCCTGGGGGCTGCATTTTAAATATGTTCCACGATTTAAGAAGTGAAACATTTTATAATCAAATCAAAGATATTCCAGAACCTGATTATGTAATTTATATGTGGATTAACGACCACTTAAACAGAATCGCAAACCCATATACGTCAACTGTTACATACGTTGATTGTCCTTTCTATGAAGTTAAACCTGATTGGGAATATAAAGACGGAAAGTTAGTCGAAATTCCTATTCAAAAATGGAAGTTACCTTTCTATGCATTGTATTGCTCGAAAGCATGGCATTATTTGTACGCAGAAAAGTTTGCATTCGAAGATAGAAACTCTAAAATGCTAAGATATTTTATTACCGCAAGAAACATCTGCAAAGATAAGTTTCCTAAAGCAGAATTCATCATAATTGAGTATAAAGACGGAAGTTTTTCCTATATGAGACCAGAATTAAAAAATGCATTGAAAAAAGAAAATATCCGAGTTTTTAATGCAGAAGATTTAGCTGGTCACGAACTTGAGAACGACAAATGGCGTGCAAACGACCAAGAACACCCGAATGGCAAGGCTTTCAGCGACATTGCAGATGGTTTAATTAAACAACTTAAATTATAAACAAGAAATATCCCATCAATTATGAAAATCTTCAAAATTATATTTATAAATTTGTTAGTACTTTTGGCACTTTTCGGCGTGTTCGAAGTATTTTGCTATTTTTATGTCAAACAAGATGCACAAAGTTTCATGAACAATTACAACAAAGAAGCAAAAGACAAAAACCAATCGCTGATGACGGTAAAATACGGCAAGATTAAACCAATTAGCGAAGATAAATTCACGAATTGGCGAAAAACCAATATGGGTGACAAAAACAAACCCTCGATACTGTTTTTCGGCTGCTCGTATATTTATGGTTGGTATGTGGACGAAAACGAAACAATTCCCTATCTTGTTACAAAATACACAGGCAGAACGACCGTAAATAGGGGCGTACCAGGGGGGCTGCATAATGAATATGTTTGACGATTTAAACTCCTCAGACTTTTTGACACAAGCAAAAACATTGCCCAAACCTGATTACATCATATATTTGTGGATAAATGACCACCTCAACAGGATTTCGAGGTTTTACGAATCACCTTGCATAAGAGAAAATGAAAATTTTTACGAACTTTATCCCGAATGGTCTGAGAAAAACGGAAAATTGATAAAAACTTTCCCTCCAAAATGGACTTACCCTTTCTACTCACTTTTTAGCGTAAAAGCGTATCATTTATTTTTGTCTCAAAATTTTGCAGAAAAAAAAGATGAAAAAATGCTCAGATACTTCAAAATGGCAAAAAATCAATGCAAAAAAGATTTTCCTAATGCAAGATTTGTGGTTATTCAATATATCGATTGTAGCCGAAAATTGATGTCCGAAAAACTGAAACGAAACTTGGAAAATGAAGGGATATCTGTTTTAAATGCAGAAGATTTGGCAGGTCACGAACTTGTTTCAGACGAATGGAGAACAATAGATAAAGAACACCCCAATGGCAAGGCTTTCGAGGACATTACGAAAGGACTTGTAAAGGAATTAAATCTCTAACCGTCCTCAAAAAATGTAGGTTGGATTTTAACCCAATATCGCCATTACCGTCATTCTGAGGAGCAAACGAGCAGAGGGCGAAGCCTTGGACGGCAAAAGTCTAAAGACTTGCAGACGTCAAACGTAGGCACGTTTATTGCGAACGTAGTGACATACGAAGCCAAATAATCTATTTTCTAATTATTTTATCCAAGATT
>OMSS01000155.1 GCA_900313795.1 uncultured bacterium
AGCAATATGAAAGGAGCGTTGATGAGCGTGTCAGACAAGCTGCTTCTCCGCAAGAGGGCTATCATAGAAACCGTAAATGATGAACTGAAAAACATCGCACAAGTGGAACACTCCAGGCACAGATGCTTTGAAAATTTCATCGTTTCCATTTGTGAAAACGGCAGGTGAATTGTAAAAAGTTTTCATCATCGAAAAAATTTCATCAAAATCTGAATTTTTAAATTTTCTGAAAATAAAGTCCATATTTTGATAATAGCACAAATAAATCCCACTCACAATTCAGGTGTAAGAAGAAAAACAGGTCGAAATTTATGTAAATTTTAGTTAACAAAAGTAGCAAAAAATGTAGTTTTTAGATTTTAAGTAATCGGAGAAAAATCATGCAAGTAACGCCAATATCATTAAATAATCAAGTTTATTTACCTAATGTTAAAAAATTGGCTGAAAAGCCAGTAAATCAAGAGGTTGCGACAAACCCAATTCTTCAAAATAAGGTTATGCCCTCTGCTGAATTGTTGAAATCTTACGTCGGTATTCAACCTGTTAAACAAGATAAGGTCGAAGAAATTAAAAACGAACAACCGAAAGAACTTTCGGCTTATGATTATCTTTTGACATTGCCGAATGTAAAACAAGGCTTTAAGACTGAACTTGCTACTGTCGCAAAGGTTATGGAAAAAATGGATGTTGAATCCAGCAATACCGAAATGATGGTAAACCTTGTGGCAGAAGGAAAACTCTGGCGTGGTGTTTTGAGATATTTCTGCGAGCATGGCAAAATGTCTAAAAACATGGAAGGCGATATCGACTTAATTTATAACGCTTATGCTGAGGGCAAAAAGCCTATCGATGCCTACGTTCCGACGGTTGGTAATAAACAAGATGGTATTAATTCAGTAAAAGTTGGCGATACTTTTGAAGTCGAAGGCGAAAAGAATATTTATTTTAAAGATAGTGACGATAATGCCCGTCAATTAAAGGTTTCTAAGGAAACGTTTGCAGAACTTTTCCCTCCTGCTGAAAGATTTTCAGGTACACAAGGTGCTCCAGGGGATTGCTATTTGCTTGCAACTTTGAATACAATGATTGAAAACCCCGTAAAACGTGGTGTCTTGTACGATATGTTTGAAGAGACCGACGATGCGGTTAATGTAAAAATTCCGACAGGCGAAAAGGTTTATACAGCACCGAAATCAGACCTTAGACAAGAGATTGATAAATGGCAACACATGCAAGGTGCAACGGGTATGATTTTGGCAGAACATGCTTATGGTGAAGAATTGCAATATCGTCTTGAAAATGAATTTCATGAATTTATGAATTCTGAAATCGCAAGAATGGAAAAGGAAGAACCCCAAAACACTGCAAAAATTGAGGGTTATAAGCAAAGACTTGCAGATTTTGATGAAAAATCCAAAGATTCTGAATATAAGCCAGTTTTGATGAGATTTGAAAATCCTGATGCAAATGGAAAATTGACATTAAAAACTGATGAAAATGGCGTGATGTTTAAGGATTTAAAGTCTGCCGATAAGGAATACAGACGTAAATTATCGACACAGGCTGATTTTTATAGAGGCTCAATCGGCGGTGATTTAGACGTCGTAATGCGTGATTTCGGTAACGAAGGTGTTAAGGAATTTAAACCTTCAAACCCTGAACAAAGAGCGGAAATTAAGGCCTTGATGACTTCTAATGAGGCTGATAAGTACATTTTTACGGCTGGTGCTTTGTCTGATGGAACTTTGACAGAAAAACCTATTGCGAAAGAATACAGCGTTTACGGTTGTCACGCTTACAAAGTTGCACCTTTTAAGGACGATAAGGGAGATACGAAATTTTACGTTGAAAACCCTTGGAACGCTACTCAGCACTCGGTTATGGATTTTGACAAACTTGCAGAATTTTTCGAAATCATTTGCATAGCAAAAGTTTAAATTCAATAAACTTAACAGAACTGGAAAAAATCTTTCCGAAATAGTATAATCGTTGAGTAATGAATAAATTTTTCACAAAACCGATAATTACATTTTTAATGATAATCTATTGCTTGGTTAACTTTGCGACGTTTTCAAGTGCATCGGTTTGTGTTGCGAGCGACCATGTAGGTTTGAATTTGTTTGGCATTGATGCATGCTGTATTGCTCGTCATCATGTGGAAATTACGGAACAAGGTCAAGTTTCGTTGAAGGCCGAAGATTGCTTAGATCAGAGCATTTCGTCGAATTGCAATGAAATTGTTCCTGATGTCAGCGTGCCTTTGTACGTTTCCGATTACGCAATAGTGGCAGTTTTGTCGAGTTTTAAAAACTATCAAAACATAAAATTTGAACAAATTTTTCATAACGATAAGCAGTCAAGACCACCTGATGTCGGTCATTTGGATAGATTAAGAACTGTAAGATTGACTATTTAACCTGTATTGCCTGATACGGGCTATTTTACAGTTAAAATTTTTATGGTGAAGGATATGAAAAGAACAATAGTAATATTGCTTGCGTTGTTGTTTTGTGGGCAAACGGCGTGGAGCAGACAGATTACACTCGATGAGGCAATTACCTCTAGTATAGAAAATAATCCGCAAATTCAATCAGAGCGTGCAAAAATAGGAATTAGCGATGCCCAAATTAAAACGGCAGGACTTTTGACAAACCCGAAAATGGTTTTGGACGCTTCAATTGCTGATAAGTCCTATAAAGGTGGGATTGAGCAGACCATTCAACTTGGCGGTAAAATCAAAAAACGTGTCAATATTGCAAAGCAACAAAAAGAGGTGACTTTGCAAGAAATTGCGACGGCAATTATCGATTTGCGTTCGCAGGTCAGAACTGCCTATATTCAGTTGTATTCGGCACAAGAGAAACTTAATACGGAATATGAAATTTTGAAAATTTCAAAAACGATGGCGGATATTGCCAACAAAAAAGAGATTGCAGGCGACATTGCAAAACTTGATGTCTTGCAGGCTGAAATCCTCGAAATCAATACGAGAAGTGACATTGAAACAATTAAACTCGAAAAAAATAAGGCGATTAATAATTTGAGTTTTTATCTTGGGGAAGTTTTGCCCGAGGATATTGAACTTGTAAAGCCTGAAATCAAGAGTGATTATGGCAAGTCCGAGATTGACGATAAAAGTGTTGTTGAAATTTTGGTCAAAGAGGCGAAGGATAATCGTCCTGAATTGAAGAGAATTTCGAAACTTTTAGAACAAAATCTTCAAATTGAAAAACTTGCAAGAGCAACAGCAGTGCCTGATTTGACTCTTGCCGTCGGACCTAACATAATGATGGAAAACACAGATAATGGCGATGTTACTCACTTTAGCGTTTATTCAACGTTATCAATGGATTTGCCCGTTTTTAACCACG
>OMSS01000102.1:0-742 GCA_900313795.1 uncultured bacterium
AAAACTGCACCCGTTGAAAAGTTCGGTGCGATAAGGCATGACACGTTATTTTCTTCTGAAAGTTTTTTGAGTTCTTCAATTTGTTCGGGCTTTAAACCTGTTGTACCGATTACAGGTGCAATGCCGTTTTTGAGGTAATTTTTTGCATTTTCGTAAATAGTTGACGGTTGGGTGAAATCAACCACTATGTCGGGTTTTTCGTTAACGTTGATTTCGTCAGAAATCAAAATACCGTTTTCTTTTCCGCAAACGATTTGACCGATATCTTTTCCGAGTTCAAACTTGTCGATAGCCTGAACTAGTTCGCAATCAGTGTCGTTAGTAACGGCCTTAACGACCTCTTTGCCCATTTTTCCTAAAGCACCTGCTACTGCAACTTTTATCATGATTTTTTCCTTTTTAAAATTTTTATAAACTTTTTGAAAATTATCGCATAATAATTTTTTTAAAAAAACATTTTATTTATTTTTGTAATGTTTTCAAATTGGTTTATTATATTCACTGACAATTTTTCTATTTTTTCAAGTTTTTTACTGTAGTGCAGTGCCGTGTTTTCGTTTTTAGTTAAGTAAATTAATGACACAACTATAATATACATTTTTGAAAAATGTATAAAGGCTTTTTTTATGCTTCGGTATAGAATTTGATTTATATTTTCTTTTTTTAAGTAAATTTTTTCCTCTAAATTTTTTGTATAAATTTCAATAACTTGTAAAAATATACCTTCTTCTTTGTTTTCCAT
>OMSS01000102.1:758-5723 GCA_900313795.1 uncultured bacterium
TTTAAATTATAATTTGAATGATAAGTCATTCTGATGACAAATAGAACAATAAATATACAAATAAATGACATATTTGTCAATAAATTGTCAAAAAATTATAATTAAGACATGCAAATTAATTCTAAAAATCAAGTAAAATTATTGTTAATGCTTGAAGATGTTAAATTAAAAGAGCTTGTTGTCAAATTGAGTGAAACAACAAGGAAAAAATACACGTCTGATGGCTTATCACATAAACTTTCCCGAGGAAGGTTAACTTATGATGAAATGCTTTTGATTGCTGATATTTTAGGATATAAAATTGAATTTTCAAAAAAGGATAAAGTTTAGAAAGTTGAGTCGGTTTTAGTTAATCACTAAAATAGTGTTTGTTGTTTTTTAAGAAACAATCTTTTTATTTCCATTTTTGAACAAAACGTATTTTTGTAATAAAATAATTTCAGTAAATACAAATACGAGTGGAAATATCATGTCAGAAGAAAAAAAAGAATACAAAAATACGCTTAATTTGCCTCAAACGACACTTGAAATGAGAGCAAATGCGACGAAAAAAGAGCCCGAAACTCAAAAGAGGTGGGCTGATGAAAAAATTTATGAAAAAACTGTCGAAAATAGAGACAAAGCAAACGCTTTTATTCTCCACGACGGTCCTCCGTACCTCAGTTCCGAAAAAATTCACGTCGGTACGGCATTAAACAAAATTTTGAAAGATATTTTAATTAAATATAAATCGCAAAGAGGCTATTATGCACCTTACGTCCCAGGTTACGACGGTCACGGTTTGCCGATTGAAAACAAGGTCGTAAAAAATATTGAAGGCGGAAGAAGTGCTTTGACTCCTTTGGAATTACGTCAAAAATGCCGTGAATACGCTCATAACAGTTTAAAAGGTCAAGAAAGCGAATTCAAACGCTTAGGTGTTTTGGGAAATTGGGAACATCCTTATTTGACTATCAACGCTGAATATGAGGCTGAACAAGTTCGAGTTTTCGGTGAAATGTATAAAAAAGGCTACATTGAAAAAGGCTTGAAACCTGTTTATTGGTGTGCATCTTGCGAAACTGCACTTGCAGAAGCGGAAGTTGAATATGCTGATCATACCTCAACTTCAATCTATGTAAGATTTAAGTTTGACGATGAAAGCACAAAAACTTTAAGAGAAAAATTTGAATTTTTAAACAATGGCAAGGATATTTATTCGGTAATTTGGACAACAACTCCTTGGACAATCCCGTCAAACCTTGCCATCAGTGTTCATCCGAAGTTTGAATATACATTCTTTGAATACAACAATGATGTTTACTACGCAGCAACGGAACTTTTGGGAAGTTTCTTGAAAGATGTTGATTGGAACGAAGCAGACATCAAGGTTTTGGGCATTTGCAAAGGTGAAGATTTGGAAAATCTCACTCCCGAACACCCGCTTTATGACAGAAAGTCACCGATTTTATGCGGCGAACACGTTACTCTCGATGCCGGTACGGGTTCTGTTCACACTGCTCCCGGTCACGGTCTTGAAGACTATGAAGTTTGTTGCAAATACAAAATCGGCGTTTATTCACCGTTGGATTCAAAAGGTGTTTGGACAGAAGAAGCAGGCGATTTGGCTGGTATTCCTTATTACAAAGGGAATGAAATTGTTATCCAAAAATTGAAAGATTGTGGTGCATTACTTGCATCAGCGGACATTCAGCACAGTTACCCGCATTGTTGGAGATGTAAAAAACCTGTTATTTACAGAGCAACTCCACAATGGTTCGTAAAAGTTGACAAGTTCAGAGACACTGCACTTGAAGAAATTAAAAAGGTTAAATTTATTCCTGCATCAGGCGAAGCAAGAATTTCAAACATGGTTGAAGGTCGTACAGACTGGTGTATTTCACGTCAAAGAGCGTGGGGTGTACCGATTCCCGTATTCTATTGCGAAGATTGCGGCGAAGTTATTTGTACGGACGAAACGATTGAACACGTTGCAAAAATCTTTGAAAAAGAAAGTTCTGACGCTTGGGTAAAATATTCAGAAAAAGAACTTTTACCCGAAAACTTTGTATGTCCTAAGTGCGGAAAAACTCATTTCCGTAAAGAAAACGACATTATGGACGTATGGTTCGATTCTGGTGTATCGTGGAGAGCAGTTGTTGAAAAACGTCACGAAGAATTAAATCATACCCCTGTTGATATGTACCTCGAAGGTTCAGACCAACACAGAGGCTGGTTCCAATCATCATTATTGACATCAGTTGCAACACAAGGTATTGCACCTTACAAACAAGTTTTGACACACGGATTTGTATTCGGCGAAGACGGCAGAAAAATGTCAAAATCTTTGGGTAACTACATCAGACCTGATGATATCATTAAAAATTACGGTGCAGACATTTTGAGATTATGGGCTGCATCAGTCGATTACAGAAACGATATCAAAATCGGCGATAACATCGTTAAGCAACTTTCGGAAATCTTCAAAAAGACGAGAAACACGGCAAGATTTTTGCTCGGAAACCTCTACGACTTCGACCCTGCAAAGGATTACGTCGCTTATGAAGATTTGAAACCGCTCGATAAATTCGCACTCCACAAATTGAATGAACTTATCGAAAACGTAACAGAAGCGTTCGAAGCGTATGAATTTTATAAGTATTTCCAATGCTTACAAAATTTTGCGGCTGTCGATTTGAGTTCATTCTATCTTGATATCGTAAAAGACAGACTTTACACAGCAGGTAAGAAATCGCTTTCAAGACGGGCATGTCAGACAGTTTTGTATGAAATTTGCTCGGCATTGAACAGAATTTTGGTCCCTGTAATGCCTCACCAAGCTGAAGATATTTGGAGAAATACTCCGGAAGTTCAAAAAGTCGGAAAACCGGAAAGTATCATTCTTTCATCTTGGCCGACAGTTAATGAAAAATGGACAAACGAAGAAATCAACGCTGATTTCACGGAAATCTTGAAACTTCGTGAAACAGTAACAAAAGCTATCGAAGTTTTAAGAGCAAACAAAGTTGTCGGAAGTTCGTTAGAAGTTGCAGTTACCGTAACAGGTGAAAATACCGCATTACTTGACAAGTACAAAGATGACTTAAAAGCTTTGTTCATCACATCTCAAGCTTACGTTTCAACCGAAAAACCCGAAAATGTTTTGAGCGAACATACAGAACACGGCTTCACTGCTTGGGTTACAAAAGCGGAAGGTCAAAAATGTGCAAGATGCTGGAAGTATGCAGACCTTTGCACGGAAGAAGGCCACGAAACGATTTGTCCCGACTGCTTGGAAGCAATCAAAGGCTAATTTTTTCAAAAATATTAAAAAGGATAATCTTCGGATTGTCCTTTTTTTTTGTTGAAAAAATATGATAGACTGAAATATCACTTAATAAGGGTTATTCAATGGTTGAAGAAGTATTGTTTGTTGCAAAACAAAATAGAAATTTAGTTTTATTTTACGTTGTTGGCTGTTTGGTGTTTGCTGCGATAGGTGTGTTTTTAATATTTCGTGATGATATTTTTTATAAAATTGTGGGCTATTTTACAGCAGGTTTTTTCGGGGTATGTTGTTTGCCAATGTGGTTAAAATGTTTGCTTTTTCCGATAACTAATTTGATTTTGCAAAAAAATGGATTTTATTTTTGTTCGAATAACTTTTCTAAACTGATATTTGTTGAGTATGATAATGTTTCAGAAATTGAGTTGCTGGATATTTCTCAAACAAAAACCATTTGTTTTAATTTGAAAGATGACTCAAAGGTCGTAAAGGATTTCAATATTTTACAAAAATTCATTGCAAGGGCTAATGAAAAATCTTATGGCTACGAATTTTCAATCTCATTGTCTGGCACTGGCGAAAATATAGAAAAAGTATATGAAATGATGAGAGCCTTAATTTATGAAAAAGAAGGCAAAGATGCTAAATCATTCTAAGAAAGCAGGGTCGACTTTAGCCGACCGAAATTAACCGTCATGCTGAGGGGCTTGTTCCCGAAGTTAAGCAAAGGAAAAACAATGATAGAAGAAAAAATTTTTCTAACAGTAAAGCAGGAACGTTCCTCGATTTTCAAGTTTATTTTATATGGTATAGGCTTTTTGATTGTTGGATATTTGTTTGTGTTTTTCCTTTATGTTGATGATTTATTTTGTGGTAGAAACGTTAAATTGAAGGGGTGAGTTCAGTTTTGTGCAGAAAATAATTTTCACTATCAAATATTATTTAAAATAATAAAAGTTTACAAAAGGGGCAATTTTAGAATTTTACGGGATTTGAGAGAGAAAAAGGTTGAATATTGGTTAAGATTTCAAAGAAAAAAATAATAAATATTGCAATCATTACGGTTGCATGCCTTGCACAAGCAGGATTTTGTTCTGATAATTGTGTTCGAGAACCTGTTTGTAATATAGATAAGATATGTTATAATTACCGAAAAGGAAATGAGGGTTGTAAAATGACAAGACAAGCACATAGCGAAACAGAAAAAGAACTTTTTGCTTCGGTTGAAAAAAATACACCGGATTATGTTAAACACAGCACATTGCCGGATTTTCACAATAAAGAAGCGTTCACGTTGAGAATTAAAAAAGAACATTTAGCACCTTATGATGCTGAAAAAAATCCCGAAGGATTGAATTTGTCGAACTGGCTTGCTAACTATGCAAAAGAAGCAGCTGTTTCAACAGCAGGTATCAGAGGTCCGCAAAATATTTTGTATCCGCATGATGCAAGATTCCCGATTAACGTTATCGGTATTATCCTTGCAACACACGCAAAAGCACTCGTTGCTAAGAAAAATTACGAAAATAAAAAACTTTTAAAACTGGTCGGTCGTGAAGTTCGATACAATTCCGAACTTTTCCTCGATATGATTGCAAGAGTTCAAGCGGCACAAGGCATTGAAACTATTACAACAAAAGACAGACAGTCTATGCCGATTTGGCTCGCTTCGTTCTTGGCATTCAAACTCGACCTTCTTG
>OMSS01000159.1 GCA_900313795.1 uncultured bacterium
CTATCAATAATTTCTTCAAATTGATCGTTTCCGCAATCGCAATATCCTGGATTAACTTCGTATTCTTTATTACAATCTGTGCATCTAAACATAGTTTTTTCTTTCGCTATTCTTCAATATCTTTGTCTAATCTGTCAATGATTTCATCGCAAATGTGCATTTCATATTGAGTATGTGACAACATAAATGTTTCTGCAATCAACAATGCCGTAGGTACGAATGCTGCGATAACACTCATTAAGATACCGCCCCATTCACCGCCACCGATTTCTTGCATAAAGTATGAAACGTTCATTGTAAATTCGATGAAAATTACTGTTCCTGCAATCAAGAATGAACGGAAGGCATCTGATTTTAACTTCTTAACTGCTTCTGTACCGAACAAGTCTACACCGTGGTGCATATAGTTTGCAAATCCGTCTTTCTTCACGACTTCTGAGCCGTTAACTCTTCTTGAAATTGTAAATGCTTGTGCCAATGTGAAAAATGCAAAGATAATCATCAAAGTTGCAAGTGCCAAGAATACAGGCGAAATTCTCAAGCCTGAAACTCTTATCCAACCTGCCGCATCAGGAATACAGGTACCTAATGTGTTTGAAACCGCATAAGCCAAGAACGGTGATGTGATGATACCTAATGCAATTTCGCCGACTGATTTCAATTTCAAGTTAAATTGCTTATTCTTTATGTTTCTGAGTTTTACTGAACTCAAGTTATTGATAAACAAGCCAATCCATTGTTGATAATCTTGGATTACTGCCTTGAAATCTTCTCTCGTTTCGTATTTATCATATTCAACACTTGCTTCTTGTAGCATGCTCTTGAAATAACCGCTTGCGACTGAACATAATACCAAAGAGAACAAACTTATCATTGAAATAATCGTTGAACCTTGGTCAAGCGGGGTATCTGTATTTAAATAGAACGATACAATAATACCGCCGACTGTCAAGAAGATTGCTGCAGAAAGCATTAACATAAAGTTCTTTGCTGCTGCCGCTTTTTTATTAATTGCACTTCTTTCTTTACCCTTGTCTTGGAACATAAGGAAAATACCTTGTTTCAAAATCAATGAGTTTACAAACAAAAGTACGGCATAACCTGCTAATAATCTCATGTGGAGTGGGAAAAATCCTCTGACGTTTTCTGCCAAAAGGTTTCTGAGTGTATCAGATACCGCTGATGCCATAATAATCGGACAGAATATTAATGCCAATCCGATGAATTTTTCAGCGTTTCCGTTTGCTGACATCTTTTTCTTTGCATCTTCAAGTGCAAATGAAATTTCCTTCAAAATGCTTACACGACGAGTTTCAATATCGGTTTTTCTCTTTTCCAATTTGATTTTCGTTGCCGCATTGACTTCACCGTAAAGTTCTCTGATATCTTCTTCGTTAAAGTCTTGTTGTGCAATCGATGTCAAGGTGACGTGTTGCTGCTGCGGTTGGGGTATTCTTTGATGAGGGTGACCTTGTGGATGCATCGGCATGCCTCCGCCGTTCGGCATCGGTCTTCTCATTTGAGGTTGATGCATTTGTTGTCCTTGCATCGGTTGTTGATTCGGCATGGGTTGCTGCGGTCGAGGTGCTCTTTGTTGTGGAGCAGGATGCATCATCTGTTGTGCTTGTTTTTGAGGCACTTGTTGTGGTGCTGCCAGTTTGATTCCGACAAAATCGTCCGTACCGTTTATCATCAATTTGCAACCTCTCTCTACAATGAGAGAATTGCCCATCGGTTGTCCCTTGAACATTACGTCAGGGGTTGCCGTTTTATTCGTTACTCTGAACCCGCCATTTCTTCCTAATTCTACAATAAGGATAAAATCTACGGGACATTGTACTTTTACTTCACAATTAGGATGCGTTCCTATCGTTACGACAGGTTTTTCAAATGTTTGTTCTCCGTTTTTTGTTGCTATTGTTACGGGCATTTTATTTTCCTTATCTTCCCATTGCCGTCATAATCTTACGGCTTGCTTTGTCCATCATTTCGTTAGTTGCAATTACTAACTTTTCTTCACCCAATACAGGAACTAATTTGCTCTTTACGAAATCCAATTTTGACGGGTGTGCGTACAAAAAGGCCATTGACAATTTCGGGCAGTATTGCTTAACTCTTTTGATGTTTCCCGGCAATGTATCCCAGTTGATTTGACCTTTTATATCTCCTTCGTTTTCTAAGTCACCAATTACGATGATACAAGGAGTGTAGCCTTCTCTTTGCATTGTCAATGCATGTTGCATACCCTTTTTAATTGCTGTTCCGTATGCTGTTCCCCACGCTGATGCGTCTAATTGAGTGTATTGGTTTAACGATTTTCTGATTCCGCTTCCGTTTTGCGGTGAACCTTCATAAATAAGGTTTGCATCTTGTGAAATGACCAAAATTTTGATTTGATCATCAGGGTCTAATGTCTTGCAAATAGAACTGATATAGTTCTTTTGCTTAAACAATTGTTCTTGGTTTGACGCTGAAATGTCAACAAGAAATATTGCACAAGTTGGTGTAAAGTCATCAACCTTGATTGATTTGAACCCTACGATAGCGGTTTTCACGATAACCGAAAAAACTAAAATTATAATTCCTAATGTTATTAATCTTTTACCCATTGTTTCTTCCGTTTTTTTCATGATTGTAACACAATATTCCTTGAAAAAACAAGTTTTCATGAATTATTTTTCTGCAAGTGCTTTTGCTTCTTTTCTTTTGATTTTGCTTGTTGCCGTTCTTTCAAGCGGTTTTCTGCTCAATACAACGTTTGTCGGGCGTTTGAATACTGACAATTTCGTCGACAATTCTTTGACGTCTGCTCTCAAAACTTTTGTCAATTCTTCATCGTTCGGATATTTATTCGAAATTTCTTCCGTAGGAACTACAACTGCTGTTACTTCCTCCGTTCCGTCTTTCAATCCGCCATCACGTTTCACGCCGACTACGCAAGATTCTTGTATAATCGTACTTTGTGCCAAAATTGCTTCAACTTCTTCCGGAAATACCTTTTTACCGCCGTTAAGAACAATCATATTCTTAATTCTGCCTGTGATATAAACGAAGCCGTCCTTGTCTATTTCTGCAATGTCACCTGAATGAAGCCAGCCGTCAGCATCGATGGTTTCTGCCGTCAATTCAGGGTTTCCGTAATATCCTTTCATTACGTTATCCCCTTTGACGAGCAATTCGCCTGTTTCTTCGTCAATTTTAACTTTAACATCCGGAATTGGTCTACCAACTGAGCCTAATCTCGATGCTTCATCTGTATTGAACGTTACGACAGGAGATGCTTCTGATAATCCGTAGCCTTCGTAAATCT
>OMSS01000160.1 GCA_900313795.1 uncultured bacterium
AGAACAGGTCAAAGAAGAACAAGTTTCTGAGGAAACTCCAAGTGAAAACAATGCAGAATTGGACAAGCTTAAAGAAGATTTCGACAAACTTAACAATCAGTATTTAAGACTTGCTGCTGATTTTGATAACTATAGAAAAAGACAAGAACAAGAAAGAGAATCTCTTTTGAAGTTTGGTACAGAAAATGCTCTAAAAAAACTTCTGGAAGTTCTTGACAACTTTGAACGTGGTGCAAAAGCCCTTGAGGGAGTTGAAGATTGTCAAAAAGTTAAGGACAGCTTTAATCTTGTTCACAAACAAACTGCGGATATTTTGGCAAAACTCGGTTTGGAAGAAATTAAGGCGGAAGGCGAAGAGTTTGATCCTAATTTCCATGAAGCGGTTATGCGTACCCCAACCGATGAACACCCTGAAAACACTGTTGTTAACGTAATGCAGAAGGGTTACAAGGTCGGTGACAAGGTTTTGCGTCCGGCACTTGTAAATGTTGCGTCAGCGGATTAGAATGTTAGTAGAATAGAGATAGAAGATTAAGATTACGGGATTATGACTACAGATTACTATGAAATACTCGGTGTGGAAAAATCAGCATCGAAAGACGAAATAAAAAGTGCTTTCAGAAGAAAAGCACGTACACTTCACCCCGACGTGAACAAAGCACCCGATGCGGAAGAAAAATTCAAAGAATTGGGAAAAGCATACGAAACCCTTTCAGATGACGACAAACGTGCATTATATGACAGATACGGCGAAGAAGGATTATCAAACGCAGGATATAGCAATGCAGGCCCGTTTGAAGGCGGTTTCGGCGGACTGAACGACATCTTTGAAGCGTTCTTTGGCGGCGGATTTTCAAGAAGATACGAAAACCCTGATGCCCCAAGACGTGGCGACGATTTAAGAATTAACATTCAGTTGGATTTCAAAGAAGCAATTTTCGGAATAGAAAAAGAACTTCATATCTCTCACGAAGAAACTTGTAAGACTTGCAACGGAACAGGCGGAAAAGCAGGCTCGCAACCGACAACCTGTCAAACATGCGGCGGCACAGGAAAAATCCAACAGGTTCAACAAACTCTTCTTGGCAATTTCAGCCAAATTTCAACCTGCCCTAAATGCCACGGAAAAGGTAAAGTTTACGCAGAATCTTGCCCCGATTGCCACGGCAATGGTGTAAAAGAAATTGAAAAGAAAATTAAGGTCAAAATTCCTGCAGGCGTTGACAACGGTACAAAAATCAGAGTATCCGGCGAAGGCGATGCAGGCAAAAATGGCGGCCCGGCAGGCGATTTATACGTCGTGATTTTGGTCAAGGAAGATGATTATTTCATCAGAAAAGGTAACGATATTTACACAATTTTAAATATCTCATTCCCTCAATCTGCACTTGGCGACAGGGTTACAGTCAAAACCTTAGAAGGCGAAAAAATAATTACCGTGCCACAAGGAACAGAACATGATAAAATAATTACCATAAAGGGCGAAGGTGTTCCTTTCATCGGAACAAACCGTCGTGGCGACCATCACGTCGTTGTGAAACTTGCTCCGCCAAAATCTATGTCGGAAGAAGAAAAACTCCTTTATGAAAAACTTTTTGAACTTTCAAAAGGTAAAAAACCTCAAGAACGAATTATCGATAAAGTCAAAAATGCCTTTAGCAAATAATAGGAATAAAAAATGAAAAAGATTTTACCTGCAATACTCGTATCACTTATGCTTTCTTGCGGAACACCGGCAGAAGCAATAATGATCTGTTCGACAACGCAAGAGATTGCACGGTAAGATTTGACGGTTTGATTAACTTCAAAAACGGTACGACATACATTCCCGTTTTGCCGGAAGAAATCAAAGATGTTCCGAGACTCGAAATCGTTTGGACTTATCCGAGCGGAAAAACTTTAAAAGATGAACCTGAAATCATCGTGTTCAATAACGGATTTTCACTCTTGAAAGTCTTGAAAGACGGAAACAGAAAGACTTTAACGACTTATCAGGATTTACCTGACGTAATTCAAACAGGTATTTTGCCACAAGATATGCTCGTTCCAAATGGACTTTATGTTTCGGAAAACTTAAAAGGCTTGCTTGGAAACCTCGAAATTCCAGTCGTTGACCGTTCGATTAAGGCAGATAAAAAAGTTGCAACAAAAACTACAACCTCTACAAAAACAGTCGTAGCAAAGAAAAATGGTAAAAAAATTGTCAAGACTCACGTCAAAGTTCTAAAAACTAAAATGCCAAAAGA
This sequence comes from uncultured bacterium, assembly GCA_900313795.1. Taxonomy (GTDB): domain Bacteria; phylum Cyanobacteriota; class Vampirovibrionia; order Gastranaerophilales; family Gastranaerophilaceae; genus RUG841. The sequence continues at coordinate 2,247 of OMSS01000160.1, forward strand.
ACTCGACGGCAAAATGTTTCTTGCGACAAATTTTGACTCTCAATATTTGAAAGTCTTTGCCCCCGGACGTCCTGAGCCTATTTACGGTTTGAAACTTAAAGGAATTTTGAAAGACGTAAAAGTTACCCCCGACAAGAGATTTTTAATTGCGGCAGTTTTTGGCAAAAATCAAATTGACGTAGCCGATATCGGGAACGAACAAATCGCAAAAAGCATTGATATCAACGCTCAGCCATCAGAAGTTGAAGTTAACGAAGCAACAAACAAAGCATATATTATGAGTGCAGATGGACGTTCAATTTTCTCAATCGACCTCACTGACATGGCAGTCACAGAAAAAATTTCGCTTGATGCTGCACCATACAGAATGACTTTGTCAGACAATGGCACACAACTTGCCTATGCAGACAAAAATACCGACAATATTTACATCATCAAAATCGATGACGATTACAAAAATGTTCCAGTAACAAAAATGGAGAACATCTCAAAATTGCTCATCGACGATGCAAATAGACTTTATGCAATTTCAAGAACTCAAAATAAACTTTTAATTAACGATTTTGACTTAAACAAAATCCACAACGATGGCGAAGAAACAGACGACAAAGCATCAATTTTGCAGAGAAAATTATCTGACGGAACAAAGAAATTTTTGGGTGTTCCAACAGACATCAAAACATACGACCAAGTTGACGAAGGCGTCGAGCCAGTAACTGCAACCGTTGAAGAAAGATCTCTCCGCACAGGAAACAAACCGACCGATATGTCCCTTTACGGAAACAAACTTTTCATTCTTTGCTCAGGCGATAAAGAAATCAACGTCTTGGATACAGATTCTTTGAAATACATGACAACAATCAAACTTGAAGAATCATTCCCGAGAAAAATTACAAGAATTGACAATTCAAATCTTGCCATTGTCACTGATGCAAGCGGCAAAAAATACACGATAATCAACCTTGACACATCGAAAATCGTCGGTGTTTACCCGCTCGATATGCCGATTAACTCACTCACGATTATCAACAAAATCAATAATATCAATATTTTGGAACAAACATTATAAAATGAGCATAGTTGAAGATACATTAAGAGAATTAGAATCGACTAAAAACGATTTTTGGAATATTTCAAGAGAAACAGGCGATTTTATTGAATTTTTGATAAAAGTGTCAAACGCACAGAATGTCTTGGAACTCGGCACGTCGAACGGCTATTCGGGTTTGAGAATAGCACTTGCATTGAAAGAAACAGGCGGAAAACTTACGACAATTGAATATTGGGAAAAACGCCGCTCCGTTGCAATCGAAAACTTCAAAAAATGCGGTGTCGATGACATTATTACGGCAAAATTAGGTCCCGCTCTGGTTGTAATTGAAAATGAATTGCAAAATGAAATTTTCGATTTTGTATTTATTGATGCAAATAAAGCCCAATATATCAAGGATTTTGAACTCATTCACCCGCTTTTAAAAGTCGGAGGGATTATTGTCGCAGACGATATTTTGTCACACGCTGACCCTGTAAAGCCTTTCGTCGAAGAAATTACGCACAGAGATGACTACTCTGCTCAAATCCTTAATCTTCCCGATGGCGTCCTTATTGCAAGGAAAAATAAATGAAATTTTTGAAATATGAAAAAATGACGACAAAAAAACTAAAAAATTATACAGAAATATTTGTTTATATTTGCTTTGCAGCAAGTATTTTAGGATATTTTTCAAAGTACAATTTTTTATTCGACATTTGTTCACAATTCCGAATGCAATATTTACTTTTCGGACTAATTTTACTTGTATATTGTATAATTAGAAAACATAAAAATATCTTGAGTTTATTAATTGTTTGTATTGTAATTTTAAATCTGATATCCGTTTTAGGTAGCCTAAAATTCAACGATGTTACGAAAAAACAAGGATTTAAAATTGAAATCATCAACCTTTTGACAAAAAATAAGAAATACAACGCCGTCAGAAAAGAAATTAACGACAAATCGCCTGATATTCTTGTAATACAAGAGCTTGACGACAAATGGAGTGAAGAATTACAAGCCGTCAAAGAAAATTATCCGTTTATATACGAAATAAGTCGTCAAGACAATTTTGGGATTGCACTATATTCCAAAATTCACATCACGGAAATAAGAAAATTTTTTGTCGGAACATTAGATGTTCCCGCAATTTCCGCATTTTGCGATTACGAAGGTAAAGTCTTTGAAATAATTTGCATTCATACAACCCCGCCGACAAACCAAACTTATTTTAAAAACACACAAAAAATAACACAAGACCTTGCCGACTACATAGCCGAAAACGGACACAATGCAATTATAACAGGTGATTTTAACACATCTCATTATTCATACAATTACAAAAATTTCATTAAAACCTCTAAAATGCAAGACCTCAGCAGTATTTTTCACCCAACGTGGTCGGCTTTTTGGTTGTTTCCCTTTAGAATTACTCTTGACCACCTTTTTGTGACAAAGTCTTTCGCCGTAAGGGATTACGCTGTTGGAAACAACATCGGCAGCGACCATTTGCCCATTTGGGCGGAAATTTCGTTCAAAGAATAGTCAAAATTTAAACTTTAATGTATAATTCAACTATGAAAAATTTTTGTGACAAAGACGAATTTTCACTCGACAAAATTGGGATTGTTTATAATTCTAACTCAAA
>OMSS01000163.1 GCA_900313795.1 uncultured bacterium
TTTCAAGTTTTTTCTCAAAAGCATCTTTGAACAGCAGAAAAGAATTATGTCCCGTAAAAATCAACAAATTTTTTGCATTTTCATAATCCAAAATTATCGGTAATTCAATAATTGCACCATCATAAACGTAATCAGTTTGCATTTAATTTCTCCATAAAGCAATTTTATTTTTAACGGGGATTCTGGCAATCATCCACCTCAAACCACATCGTTGCCATAAATACTCCTGACTGTCAAATTATACAACATTTAAACAATTTTACGCAACAAAAAGGCAGACTTTTCAGCCTGCCGATTTGAAATTTTTCTCCTAAACCAACTCTGTCTTGAAACGATATGCTTCAAATGTATCAGAAAACCACTCAGGAGTAAGCCCTGCTTTTTGTTTCAAAGAATTTAAAAATTCTTTCTTATCGGGAAGTTGCTTCCAAACTTCAGGAAGGTAAACCGCCTGTCTGCCTGCATCTCGGATAATCAAACCGTCAACTTCAGGCACGAGTTTTTCAAGCAAATCTTCTTCCCCATTAAAATCAATTTTTTCAGGTCTTGAAAGCAATGAAACTGCAAATTGAAGTTTTTCGAATTCATTTGCTTGTACAGGGGTAAATCTCGGGTCTTTAAATGCTGCATTTCTAGCATTTTGACATATATCAACGACCAACGGTTGATGTGCCGCAATCGAGCCTATACAGCCTCTTAAAATACCGTTTTCAATCAAAGTAACAAACGATGCCAGTCTTGTTTCCAACGCTCTTGGGCAATTTTCAATTCTCAAATTGAGATTATCCAACTGCGATTTAACACTCAAAACTGCAAGTTTTCTCAAAACTTCTTGGAAATTTTCCTTGAAAAATTTTGTTTTTTCTTCTTCTGCAAGATACCAAGAACCGTATCCAACAACGCTTGACGGGTCTTTTGTAGTTTCTGAAGAATCCGTAATGCCAACTCTAATCATTGAATAATTTTTCGATTTTGCAAATTCAAGTAAGCCAGCAACCGCCTTATATCCGCATGCTTGTTCGGGCAAAAGATTTTCGAAAACGTTATTTTCAATCATATCAGCCGTTACAAAATCCACTCTTTGAGCCTCTTCTCTCGGTCTAAAATGGCTCAAATCAGAAGAAATTACAAAGCCAATATTTTTGTTATCCCAATATTTATTGATAATTTCGAAAATTTTATTTTGATCAGCACCGCCAACAAGAACAGGCACAATCTTAGAATTTTCAAAGTACGTTTTAATAAATGGCAACTGAACTTCAACAGAATGTTCATTCAAGAACGCATCGTCATTTTCAACCCCGCCAAGTGCTTTCAATTCATCTTGAAACGCTTTATTTACGCCAACATTTCCAAGTGGAGTTTCAAATTCATCAGCAGTAGAAAGTGCAAAAGTTTCGACATAAACTCTATGACAAGGTGCGAAAACAAAAATCGTGTCCAACTCTTTTTTCAAATATTGATAACCTTTTGCAGCCAAAGCACCTGAATAAACGTGACCAGCGTGCGGAACGATTACCGCTCTTGAAAAATAGTCACATTCTTTTTGCAAATTTTCTGTATAACCCTTGATTTCTTCTCTCAATTCGTTCTCATCGACAGGGTAAAATTGTCCTGCAACAGCCATTTTTTTGATACTCATAACATTCTCCCTTTTGTAAAAAAACATGATTTACTTATAATTATACTATAAATTATGGAAAATAATCTCAAAAACACCAAAATAACCTGCGAAATCTGCCCGAGGAACTGCAAATTGTCCGTCGGTCAATTCGGTTTTTGCAAAACAAGATTTAGCAACGGAGAAAAAATAACATCACAAACAGACGGCTACGCCTCGGGGTTTGCAATCGACCCAATCGAGAAAAAGCCGCTATATCACTTTTACCCAACATCAACAGCATTGTCCTTCGGAACTTTCGGGTGCAATATGGGCTGCAATTTTTGCCAAAATTACAACATTTCAAAAATCGGCTTTCAAAAACAATACGCAACAAAAGCAACCCCCGAACAAATCGTCAACACTTCCCTTGCACACGGGTGCAAAAGCATAGCATATACATACAATGACCCGATTATAACGCTCGAATACACGACAAAAACTGCAAAAATCGCAAAAGAAAACGGCGTAAAAAATGTCGCCGTCACAGCAGGCTACATTTCTGAAAAATATTGGCAAGAATTTTTTGAAAATATAGATGGTGTAAACATCGACCTTAAGGCGTTTTCAGAGGATTTTTACAAGAAAAATTGTCTTGCTCACATTAGCCCTGTTTTAGAAACAATCAAATATGTTTGGCACGATACTCCCGTCGAACTTGAACTTACGACCCTTTTAATACCTCAAGAAAATGACTCATTTGACGAACTCAAACGAGAATTCGACTGGATTACAAACAATCTTTCAACAGACGTCCCCGTTCATCTTTCGGCATTTCACCCGTCATACAAAATGCTCCAAAAGCCACGAACAGACGTCCAAACCATCATAAACGCCTACAATATCGCAAAAGAATTTGAACTAAAATATGTATACAGTGGCAATATCATTGACAATTTGACCTCAACCACCTCTTGCCCAAAATGCAAACTTAAACTCATCGAAAGGGCTGGTTACAACGTAAAAATTCTTACGGAAAATCCCTCAATTTGCCCAAATTGCGGAGAAAAAATCTACGGACGCTTTTAGCCACCAAACAAAAAGCGAAAAACAATTAGAAATCGATACGCCAAATGTAGCGATTTAACAAACTCTACGCTTGTTCTTTTTCTTCTTCTTGTTGAGCCTTTTCGGTTTCAGCGTGGATATCGACTTCTTGTCCTGCCTTTTTCATTTCACGAAGTTCAATCAATTTAGCCTTATCCAAAACCTTCAAAACAATTTGACCGTCAGATTCGTTTGTCAATGTTTCACGGATGTCAACAGGATAAGAGTCATACGTTGTAGGCAATTCTCCGTTTACTATTCTTCCTTCAACATGTTCAATATAACCTTGTGAGTTTCTCTTAAATTCTGGGTGAATTTTGAACCATTCAGCGTACGGCATGCTACTTCTCGGGTTATTGCAACCGGCACATTCCGAAAGGAAGTTCGATGCTTTATTGCTTCCTCCCAAAGAATGAGGCAAAACGTGTTCAGCAGTAGCCAATGACGGTGCTAACAATCTTCTTGCGACACCCACTGTTGATTCTTGCGATGCACCTTCGATAATTCTTGAAACATTTTTATAGTCCAAAGGCAATGTCATCAAGGTATCTTCAAG
>OMSS01000158.1 GCA_900313795.1 uncultured bacterium
CACCGGTCACAGTATCGCCGGACTTGAGCGCATTCACCTTGATCTGTCCCTGGCTGACATAGATCGTGACCGTATCTCCCTCATGCACGGAGGAGCCGGCACCCGGATTCGTCGTAATGACATTTCCGGAGATCACGTCGTCACTGTACCTTGTGTTGTCCACCGACACCAGAAGTCCTCGCCTCGGATTCATTACTGCCGTCAAAACCTTTTGACTTCTCGCTTGACCAACATCCGTCCTCGTTTACACAATATTTTGTTCTGCTTAAATAAGGGGCAATATAATTTTCAAAAGTATTTCTGCTCGAATCGTCATTGTTATCTTGCAAGCCCCAACCCGTATAAAGCCCGTTGAAAGATTGCGACAACATCATAACCTGTGACAAGGTCGAATATGATTTTTTTAATCTCGCTAAAATTTCCTTATCCTTTTGGTCGTTAATTACACTCGGTATCGTCATTGATGCAATAATACCGATGATTACCAGCGTGATAAGAACTTCAGCTAAGGTGAAACCCCTTTTCATCAATAATCCTTAATGTATTTCTACTACATTTGTCGACCTTTTTTCAAAAATCTTTAACAAATTTTTGAAATTTTTTGTAAAAGTTTCTTTCTTTAACCACAGTATTAATTGTAGCAAGTACAATTATATTTTTGTGCAGATTTCCCGAGACATGTCAAACATGGCGAAAATTCTTAATTCAAGATTTAGAACCGTTTGTTAAAAAACTTACGCTTCTTTGTTTTCTAGCATTGTTGGTACAACGAGTAAGCCGATGTAGACAATCATGCCAAAAATTACAAGATTGAGAATATTTGTGATATCCATAATGAACACCCCATCTTTCTGCTACTTGTATAATACCCCTTTTTGAAAAAAAATAACTACTTTATTCAAATGAAAAATATTTTTTTAAATGTGTGCCTTCTCAAAAAAAATAAGTATAATAATGTTATGAGGGAATTATGAGCAGATTAAATATTAATAAACTTTTTGCAAACTTATGTTGTTCGAACTGCGGGCATGATTTTGACGAAAATTCCGTTTTCGTTTTGAGAGAAGAAGAGGGTCTTTTCGTTTTGCAAGTCGTTTGTCCAGAATGTCAAAAATCTTTCGGTGTAGCGATTTTGGGCATGGAGTCAATCGCTATTAAAGACGAAGAAAAAACAGACGACAAACTCGCCTTGCAGGTGAAAGATTTGCCTGAACCGATTTCTTCCGACGACGTCATCGATGCTCACAGATTTTTTAAGAAATTGGATAAGGATTGGCAAAAATATATTCCGGACGAATATAAATCATAAAACTTTTCAACGGCGAATTTATCGCCGTTTTTTGTTTGAAGTTTTATATTTTGAGGCTGGTTGAAAACAGTTTCTTTGCCTAAAGGCTCAGAATGACGTATATTATTAGGTTTTAACTCAACAATTCAAAATGAACAACAAAAACTCCAACAAAAAAGAGGGGCAAGCCCCTCTTAATTTTTCTAAAACCTAAAACTATTTCGTCAATAAAACGTACTTTCTTCCTTCTTTCAAAATGGTTGCCTTTACAGGAACTTTGCCCAATTCTTTCTTTCTGACGATGATAATATTTTGAGGTTCAGAAATAACGTGAGCGAAATCCTCTTCAGGGATATCAAATACAACCTTTTTACCCGAATAATAAAGTAAACTGTATCTTCTGCCCGTTTCGAAAGTGTTAATATTCAAATTATTTTCTTTTGCATATTGAGCATATTCGATGAGGTCATTTTGACCGAAACGATAATCCATTTCCAAAATTTTATGGTATGCAAACCCACTCAATGCCGCCATAAAAAGGACATACGAAGCGAACAAAAGTTTCCTATTTTCCTTTTTAATTGCAACAATCCCAATAACCTTCGGGGATAAATTGAATTGCAATCACAAAGCCAATGCCAGCAATGATAAGCAAGTAATAAAAAATCATCGAAGAAATTTCGATTCCTTTTTTATGCTCAACATTGTCAATGTATTCGAGCCAATATTTAGCGAGAAGTACCGCCAAATAAGGATAAATCGGGATAATATAAGTTATTAACTTCGTTCCAGAAACCGAGAAGAACAAGAATGTTACAAGAATGCCAATCACAGACAGTGCAACGAATTGTCCCTCTTTGTCCATTTCGTCAAATACAGGTAATTTGATATTTTTAAAGCCCGAAAAACCCTTGCAGAAATTTGCCGTTTTTTCAGCAAGCAAAGCGATAAACGATGCCATAAACGGAAGAATGCCCCACAAAATAACAGGAACATAGAACAAAAATGGTCTATCTCTATTTATGACATCAGCACCTAAAAACCTTGCAAGGTGGTGTTTTATAATATATTCATCGAAGAACAACAGATCATACATCGAAAGCATCAATTTATGCCAAGGAATTACAACCGCAAAAAACATCGCCAAACCGACAAGAAAATATTGTGGTCTGAAATACTCTTTGAATTTTTTCGTATAAAGCCCTGCGATGAACATAATGCCAAAAGGCACTGCTATTGCGGGAATACCTTTGCCAAGAACGCCAAGTGCCGAGAAAAGATAAAATCCCCACCAGTAAAATTTCTTTTGTTTTTCCTCAGACACAAACGTCATAAACCCACACAACACGGAGATTGTGACCATTGAGCAAAGAAGAATGTCCAAAATTGCAGTTTTCGACAAAATCAAAAACTCTGCCGAACAAAGCAAAACCAATGCCGAAAGTGTCGCCCATTTTGTGTTTTTGGTAAATTTTTTCGTCGTGAAAAATAACACAATTGCCGCAAAAATTCCCTCAATACACCCTGGAACTCTCGCCGTGAACTCATTTACAGTGTTAAAAACCGCAAACGATATATTCTCAAGCCAAAAGAAAAGCGGTGGCTTTTCAAAAAAATATTCACCATTCAAAAATAAAGTCATATAATCGCCTGTTTCCCGCATGCAGCGTGACATATCGACATATCTTGTTTCATCAACATCAAGGAGTTTAAAATTTCCCAAATTGTGAAAATATAAAAAATATGTCACAATCACCACACCAAGTATAAACAGTGCGTTTTTGTGTTTTTCATATAATTCTTTTAACATAAAAATCTCTATTCAAAAACTCTTTTTCAAAATTCCTCTACAATACTATACTGATTCCCTCTTAATGTAAAGTATTTTCATGCACGAAAAGCCCTTTGTTGGGTTAAAATCCAACCTATGGAAAAGGAGACATCGTTATACTGAGGATTTAGCCAAAATATCTCTTTTATCAAGTGAATCAAAGATTCTTCGGTCTTTGCAAGACCACAGAATGACTTCATTAGCCCACCAACATTCTAAAATCTCAAACAACGCAAAAACACAAAAGAAAATATTGATTTGTAAATTTTCTTTTGTGTATAATTTTCTCATACAAAATGGAGCAAAATAATGAAATTTCTAGTAGGTTTATCAGGCGGGGTTGATTCATCAGTCGCCGCACTAATATTAAAGCAACAAGGTCACGAAGTCATCGGTGCGACAATGGCAATTTGGGGCAAAGACGGTATTGCCCTCAAAGAGGGTCACAAAGGGGCTTGCTATGGACCTGATGAAAAAGAGGACATTGAAGAAGCACGCAAAATCGCAGAGCAAATCGGTATTCCATATTACGTTTTCGATTGTGCAGAAAGATATGAACGAATTGTTTTGGACAATTTCAAAAAAGAATACCTCGAAGGCAGAACCCCGAACCCTTGTGTTTGGTGCAATGCACAGGTAAAATTCGGACTTCTTCCTCAACTTGCAAAAGCAAACGGTCTTGAATTCGACAAATTTGCAACAGGTCACTATGCAAGAGTTGAAGAAGAAAACGGAAAATTCCTCTTAAAACGAGGTGTTGCACCGAAAAAAGACCAATCATATTTCCTCTATCGTTTGACACAAGAACAATTAAAAGGTATTTATCTTCCGTTGGGAGGCAAAACGAAAGAAGAAATTCGAGAAATTGCAAAAGCGAACGGTTTAAATTCAGCCGAAAAACCCGACAGCCAAGACTTTTACGGTGGCGATTACAATGAACTTTTGAACATTGAGGATAAAATCGGCAACATAGTTGATTTAGACGGAAAAGTTTTAGGCACTCACAAAGGAATCTGGAACTACACAATCGGTCAACGCAAGGGCTTGGGAATTGCAGCCGCAGAGCCACTTTACGTTCTTGAACTCAGAAAAGATACCAACGAAGTTGTTGTCGGATTTGCAGACAAAACCTTCAAAAACTCACTCGTTGCAAACAAACTCAACTGGATTGCAATCGACAAATTGACAGGAGAAATGAACGTCACGGCGAAAATTCGCTCAACACAGCAACCCGTTCCCGTTAAAATCATGCCCGTCGGAGAGGACGAAGTTAAGGTTATTTTCGAAGACCCACAAAAGTCAATCGCAATCGGACAATCAGCCGTATTTTATCAAGACGATGTTGTTCTCGGTGGCGGCATTATCGCATCTGTTGAATAGACGAAAATCAAACATTTGCATAAAAAAACTGCTTGCATTTTAAAAACGCAGGCAGTTTTTATTTTGAAAAATTATTAAAAAATTTCTTCGTCCACGATATATCTCGGGCGACCTTTTACCTCGAGCAAAATTTGACCGATGTATTCGCCGACAACCCCGATACAGAAGATTTGCAACCCAGCGACAAATATTTGCCAAATTCTAAACGGACCAATATCATTTGTGATAAATTTGAGGTCGAAAATATTTCCGAGGACAAACAAAAATGCAAAAACCAAACTCAAGAACGAAATAACCGCACCTATGAAAAATACGATATCCAAAGGTCTTGTGCTAAACGAAACCATACCGTTGAGTGCCATTTTCGACAACGAAATCAAATTGAATTTTGAAGTTCCAAGTTCACGTTTTGAAATATTGTAATTGATATATTTTGTTTTCAAGCCGAGGGTGTATACCATACAACGAATGAACAAATTCGTTTCGTTATACTGACTTAAAATATCTAACGCTTTTTTGCTGAGAAGTCTGTATTCCGAATGATTAGGCTTCAAAGGAACATTCAAAAAGTTCATGCACTTGTAAAATGCAGACGAGGTCAAACTTTTTATACTCATTTTTTTTGTATAAGAATTTCTAACCCCACAAACAACCTCATA
>OMSS01000164.1 GCA_900313795.1 uncultured bacterium
TTTATAAGTTGGATAACAGGAATTATATATTTTGTAATTTTTGTTGGATTAGCAGTTTTGCTTTTAACATTCACTAAAAACAAGATGATGACGTTGATAGCACTATTTGTGTTATCTGTGATTCATTATTTTTCACAAGGTGAAATTCATTTTTCGTTTTTGCCGGTTTTAATGACGATATATTTTATTATCAATTTTAAAAAATTATTACAAAAGCCAACAAAATTCATATTGATATCAGCAGCAATTTTGTCATCATTAAAGACATTTTTCAGAACAGACATATTGTTGTACGGAAGTTTTACATTACCATTATTGCTAATCGCACTGATTGTAGTTGTTCTTGACGACTATTCGAAAGTCATTGAACAAAAATTGAAGTTCCCATTGTTCAACGGACAATCCACAATAGCACTAATAGTGTTTTTACTTGCGGCAGGCGGAATATCAAACTTTTATTACAACATTGAGAAAAAAGAAATTTATTCTTTTCCGATAAAAACAGAGAGAGGAAGAATCGATACCGAAAATGTTTGGCAAAAGCAATCTGTGAAATTGCTTGATTTTATCGAAAAAAATACGAAAGAAGAGGACAAAATTTTATTTTTACCCGAAGGTTGCATGTTCAATTTTTTGAGCAAAAGACCAACGGATATGAAAATGTACGTTTTAGATATTCCTTTTGTCGAAACTTTAGGCGAGGATAGAATTGTAGATGGTCTTTCTCAATATAAATATATCGTACTTTTGGAAGGGTTCGGGCTTGGAGGTTTTGGAAAACCTGATTATTATAAACAATCGAACAAAATCACTAATTTTATCAAAGATAATTATAAAATAATTTTTATAGAGCAAGATATCGGTACCGAAATTCTTTTCTTTGAAAGAAACAACAAGCAATAAAAAAGACGGGATAACACCCGTCTTAATTGTATTTTAGCGATTAATTAAACCAATACGAATTGAACGTTCAATTTTTCGCCTGTTCTGTAATTTTCTTGAATATCTTTAACTTTAACGTCCATAGACTTTTTGTCCAATTTCAAAGAGAAAGTTGCATCTTTATCTTTGTCGTATGCAGTTAAAAATTCTTTAGCACCGAGTTCAACTGAAACAGATTCTTGACCTTTTCCGTAAACAGTACCGGTCAATTTACCTTCAGCTCTTACTTGGCGAGGGTTTTTCTTTTCATCTCTTTTTTCTACGTTTATTACAACTGCCATGGTATATCTCCTGTATAATATTTATATTACTTATAGTACATGCTTAAGATATAATGTAAAGTATGAAAGACGAAATTTTAATAAAAAAAATTTGTGGAGATGTTAAAGAAGAACTTGAAAACATAGGATTTTCAAGCGATTACGTCGATTTTGCAAAAAATAAGTACAAGAATTTTACTTTTAAAATTTTTGAATTAAAACCCGCCGAAGCGAATATTTTGAAACAAACATGCCTTTCTTTGGGATTTGATGCGGCAGTAAATCGAGATGCAGTTACTTGTAAATGCGAATTTTCTGACGCAATTATCAATGGCTCGGTTTATCAAATCGAAAAATTGTGTGAAAAACTTGAACAGCAACCTTTTAGGCTTAAAAAACTTTCAAAAATATTAAAAGGAAAAATCACACCGCCAAAATTTTATAAAATTTCAGAAAAAAAATTCGACTACAAAAAGCCTTATTTGATGGGAATTTTGAATATTACCCCCGATTCTTTTTCTGATGGAGGAAAAAATTTCAACCCAACAACCGCAATCGATAATGCCCTAAAAATGGTAGACGAAGGGGCTGCAATCATTGACATAGGCGGAGAAAGCACCCGTCCTGATGCAACACCAATTTCAAGCGAAGAAGAGTGCAGAAGAATTTTGCCCGTAATTTCGGAATTAAAAAAATCCAATCAGAATATTATCATCAGCGTTGACACGATTCACCCCGAAACCATTGTAAAAGCAATAGAATTGGGTGCAGATATTTTGAACAATGTTGCACAAATTGAAAAGTTTGAACCAGTTTTTGCCACATTGAAAAATCACAAAACTCCAATCGTTATAACTCATTCAGACACTATCCCACCAACACCCGTGACACAAGACTTTGATGGTAATATTGTCGAAGAAATATACAAATTTTTTGCAAAAAAAATTCAATATCTTAAAGAAAAAGGATTAGGAGAAAATCTACCTGTTTTAGACGTTGGAATAGGCTTTGGTAAGTCAATTAACGACCAATTTGAACTCATAAAACGTGCAGATGAATTTGCGACATTGAATTGCCCGATTTTGTACGGTATAAGCAGAAAATCGTTCATATTCAAAACTTTTGGACTTAAAAACAGAGACAAAATCACACAAATATATGCACAGCACCTAATCTCAAAAGGCACAAACATTTTGAGGGTACATGACGTAAAAAGTCAAGCCGATTTGATAAAATACCTTGATAAAATCAAATAACTATTTTCTCTCGATAACATCATCAAAAACTCACTCATCGCAAGAATTTTCGTCATCTTGTGGCAAATCAGACATGTCTATCTCAACGTCATCTAAAAAAATAGTGCAATTTTTTACTGGTCGTTTCTCAATCGATTTTAAAACGTCAGAGAACTTATCAATAGGTTTAAAAGCATATCCGCAACCTTCCGAAAGACACGCCCCCATTGAAAAAATAATCTCATCTGGATACCTTCTGCAAATTCCAGGGCGACGCTTATGAATTTTACAAATATGATTTTCCAAATCAAAATTCGAACAACTGAAAATAAGCCCCAAATCGTCCTTTCCCTCAACTTTTAAATACGAATAAAACGGGTGCAAATGTCTCAATACAGAAAACTCTTTTTCTGAATTGATTGTATGCTGTCCATGACGAACATAAATCCTAGAACAGCAAGCACCACAACGATTACACGCACCACTTCGGACATATTTCTTTCTCAAAATGTATTTATTAACGAATTTTTTAATCGACCAAAAAATTTTCATACAAATATTATATCAAAACAAACCTTTTTTGTCGGAAAAATAAGCATTTTTAATTCTTTTCATTGAATTGTTTTTATATCATGTTTTTTGAAAATTTTGTTGTGACTAGAACATGAAAACCATGACTGTGCATGGATTTCACAATATTAATTTTTGTAACAATGAATATATACGAAAAAGCAATTTTTTCTTTTGAAAAGACTTTATAAAAGAGTAGAGAGAATGAAGTCCTGAGAAAACTTCAAAAGAGGAGAGATAAAGATGGGTTACGCA
>OMSS01000165.1 GCA_900313795.1 uncultured bacterium
CATAAGTTTATTATTTGGCTTGCCATCTGAAAAAACAATATTTGTTCTTGTTTTTCCAAGTTCACATTTTTGACAGGATAAACATTTTTTCTTTACTTTATTTAATTCTTCTTCAAACATAGGTTTATTTTACATTAAAAAAGCGGGCTATAAAACCCGCCTTTATTTTTGTTTTCAAGTTCTTATTTTGAAGCTTTATCTTGTGCAATAATGAGTTTTAATGCTTCAACACCAACTTTTACTGCTGCTGATGTATCTTCACTCATTTTTTGGTCTAAGCCTGCAGCTTCTCTTTCTTGGTTCCAGATAACGTGGAAGCAAGAACCGCAACGGCATTTGAGAGCATCTGCAACTACGAACAATGCTGCTGATTCCATTTCAGAAGCCTTAACACCTAAACGTTTCCATGCTTCCCATTTTTGGAGAAGTTCGTAAGAAACAGGCATCTTCGCAGGGCTGTGTTGACCGTAGAATGCATCTTTACATTGAACTACGCCAGTGTGAGTAGTTTTGCCCATTGCAAGTGATGCTTGACGAAGAGCAATCGTAATATCAAGGTTTGCAACAGCAGGGTATTCAATCGGAGCGTATTCCATTGAAGTGTGTTCAAATCTGATTGCACCCGTTGCAACAACGATGTCGCCTGATTGAACGTTCAAATCGATACCGCCACAAGTACCTGTTCTGATAAACGTATCAGCACCGATGTTGTGAAGTTCTTCCATTGCAATAGATGCTGAAGGTCCGCCGATACCAGTAGAGCAAACGCTAACTTTTTCGCCGAGCAATGTACCTGTGTAAATGTTATATTCTCTGTTTTGTGAAACGTGATGAGCATTGTCAAACAATTTTGCGATAGATTCGCAACGTCCTGGGTCTCCGG
Source organism: uncultured bacterium (assembly GCA_900313795.1). Lineage (GTDB taxonomy): Bacteria > Cyanobacteriota > Vampirovibrionia > Gastranaerophilales > Gastranaerophilaceae > RUG841. The sequence goes on from OMSS01000165.1 coordinate 884, forward strand.
GGAGAATTACATAACGACCAACATCGCCTTCAACACATCTGATGTGGAATTGCTTTTCTAATTCTTGCATAATTTTTTCCTTTTCCTTAAATAACTAAAACAACACAATAAATTTGAAAATATGTTGTAATTATATAAATTCAAAAATAAAAATCAACCCTATTTATTCAGATGGTTAAGGCATTGTAACGATTTCTTTTCGAATTGAAAATTTACAGCCACAATAAGTTTGGCGGTAAAAATTTTCAGCCTTTGCAATCTTCATCGTTTTCAAAAAGCCGTCCTTTTTCCTAAAATCTTTATCCATAAACTCGACGCCATAAGCATTTGCAGCCTTTTGACCTTCTGCAATGATATCGTTTCTGACTTTGTGCGGACTTACAAACAAAGTGGTAGTAAATTGTTCAATACCAAGTTCTTTTGCCTTCTTTGCAGTTTTCATAAGTCGATATTCAAAACATTTATGACATCTCAAGCCCTTTTCTGGTTCTTTTTCTAAACCCTTCACGAACTCAAACCACCCGTCGCAAGGCTCTTCTTCGATAATCAACTCAATATTTTGCTTTTTACAATAACGGACAAGTTCCGCCAAACGTCTGTCATACTCTTGTTTCGGGTGAATATTCGGGTTGAAAAAATACACAACTGGCTCGAAACCTTCTTCACGCAACAAATCGAGCGGATATCCAGCACAAACTGCACAACAGGCGTGAAGCAAAATCTTAGCCATTATTTTTCTCCGTTGCACCCAATTTCATCAATTTTTCCTTCATTGTATAGTAAGGAAGATTGCCTGTAATTTTTTCCATATTGATGATGACAGTAGGCGTTGCATCGATTTCTTTACTAATCGCTTCATCGATTTCTTGCTTCAATTCAGCCTTGATTTCAGGCGAATTTGCATCTTCTTGAAGTTGTTTGATATCAATAGTTCTATCCTGTTTCAAAAGTTGCAAAATTTCTTCTTCGGTCGCAGGAGTTTTGTCAAAGAAAATTTCGTGAACTTCTCTGAATTTGCCCTGTTTCTTTGCAGCAAGGGCATATCTCGCCATTTGGCAAGAGCCTTCATGCCCACCCGTTTGCAAAAGCGGATTGCACGCAGAATCAAGCGGCATATTGTGTTGAACAATTCTGACATCATCAAGTTCAGTCATAATTCTCTCAAGCGAAATTCCAAGCATATAACAAGATGCACAGTTATAGTCAAAATACTCATGAATAGTGACTTTCGCATCTGGTTTACCCATAACATTTCCCTCTGTCGGGTATGTTTTATCGGAAGAAAATTTAACTTTCATCGACTTAACTTGCGGAGTCAAAACATTACTCAATGTCGTATAAGTCAACACCCCTAAAAATGCTACTACGACTGCAACAAAGGCTATAAGGTATTTTTTAATTTTTATCGCATCAATAAAATCAGAAATGGATTGTTTAAGTTCAAAAATCAATGATTTTGAAAAATCTTTCGCAATAATTGCAAGAGCCAAATCAACCAAATAGGTCGTTATACAAAGCACACAAATTTTATGTATTTCAAAAAGAGAAATTCCTGCAAGCCCCATCGAAATACAAAATGACAACAAAGCGAGGCAGAAAATATACGATTGAGGGTTTTTAAAGACTTCCATAAATCTGAAAAGTTTGAATTTTGCAAGTTTATCGGAAAAAAGCATTGCCATTACGAATAGGTAAAAAAATACTCCCCAAAGACAAAGAGGTATGCCGAAAAACTGTGAGTATGTAGTTCTTGCGACCCCATCGCAATCGACAAATTCGCTGACTGAGCAAAAACTTGCAAGTGCATAAGGGTTGAAGTTTGCATCGTAATAAATCTTGCAAAGATAAGCAGATAAGCCCAAACCAAGCAATGTAAATATAAAAATCGAAATTTTTGTAACTTTCTTCATTTTGACCTCATTTGACTAAGGATACCAAATATTTTCGCCCATTTCATGTGACATTCGGGCAATTTCTCTAAAATCGTAAATCAAATTAATCAGATTTTCAATAAAACAGATGATTTTAATTACAAAAAAATTTGATATTGTAATAACGAAAAGGGTGGTTTGAATGTTAACAAAAGAATTTACGGAAGAAACAAGTTTTGTTTTGGAAAGAGAATTTACGGCAACTCCTTTGGCACACAAAGGGATTAATAAACATTTCGTAAATCTTGTAACTGCAGATGTTTTCACACCTCGCAAGACAGGATTTTTCTCAATGGTTAAAAATTTGTTCAAAGCAATAAAATAACCATTGAAATTGAGAGAGAGAGGATTTTTAAGGCGGCATAGTGCTGCCTTTTTGTTTTACAATTTCATTTTTACAACCAATTTCGGAACAACCTCGTCCCACGCTTTTTCATTTGGATGTATG
>OMSS01000180.1 GCA_900313795.1 uncultured bacterium
TAAATTCCCGACTGATATATATGAAGCCTTCTCAAGTGCTATCAACTAATTACATATTGATAAGATAAAGCGGTGAGAATTTCTTTGATTGTTTTCTGTTAACGAAGTTCAAAAGTGCTGTAATCATTGTTTAAATCCTTATTCTCTCTACTCTTATATAAAGTCTCACAGAGAGAAAAAATTTACTTTTTGTATATATAGTATGTTACATAACTTAACAATGTGAATAAATACGTCATCGCAAAGAAAAATTCTCGTGATATAATTTAGAAAACGAAGGAGTTTAAAATGGATAAAGAAAATGTATTATATCTTGATTTGAAAGATGGAAGGGTAACGATTGAATTGTACCCTGAAAAAGCACCAAAACACGTTGAAAGAATTAAGGAACTCGTAAGAGAAGGTTTTTATGACGGAATTGTTTTTCATAGAGTAATTGACGGATTTATGGCACAAACCGGCGACCCGACTGGAACTGGTATGGGTGGTAGCGGACAAAATTTGGACGCAGAGTTTAATGATATGCCGCACAAACGTGGTACAGTTTCAATGGCAAGAGCACAACACCCTGATAGTGCTGATAGCCAATTCTTTATTTGCTTTAAAGATTGTGACTGGCTCAATGGTCAATACACTGTTTGGGGACAAGTTACGGACGGTATGGAATACGTCGATAACATCAAAAAGGGTGCACCTTATAGCGGTCAGGTTGAAGACCCTGATATCATTGTTAAAATGATGGTTGCCTCTGACGAACAATAATTTTAAGGCTCTCAAACGAGAGCCTTTTTTAGTTTTTGTATTCCTCAAAAAACGGCTGAAAATCGGGATTTTTGCTCATCGCTTCTTTTTCGATTTGTTCGAAATTTGGGTAATGATTTTTGACATCATCGTATGGATAACGGACGAACTCAACATTTTCGGGAAAATCCTTTCCATATACGGCTTTGAAATATATTTTGGGATATTCTCCGTTGAAAATTGAGCATGTGTCAGGCAAAATTATCTTGTCCTTGTTTGATTGCTCAAGCAGCATTTTTTCTGAAACATACATAATTGTTCGCATATCCTTTGAGTTTTGTGCTGACTGTTTTGCAGATTTAATAAATCCACTCAGGTATAGGCTGAAAAGAATACTTGCGATAATTCCGACCGTGATGAAGTTTTTGAGGACAAAAGAATCGATTTCTGTTGCAATTGCATTTAAAATTATAGAAAATGCCACCGCAGCAAATAACCTGAGTTCAAAATAATAGAACGGTTCTAATACCCAAAAGTCTTTCGGTGAAGTGATTTCGCAGGTTTGTCCGGCTAAAATTAGTGAGCAGTAAAAAACAAAAACAGAGATTGCAATTATTCCAGATAAAACGAGAGGTTTTTGCTTGTTTTTCCTTGCAAAAATTGTGAATAATAATGCTAATCCGCCCGTCGAGATGATGTATGTTTTTTGGTCACACAAAATATCAAACATTCTTTCTGTGAACGGAATTATTATTGATATAATTTCTGAGAATGATTCAACATGCCGCCATGCCATAGAATCCCAAAAACCTTTGCTGCAAAGCATAAGCAAAAATCCGAATCCAAAAAATATAAATTGATATTTAATAAAATCTTGTTTTATAAATTGTTTGAAGGCTGAAAAATCTCTGTTTAATAAGAAAAATTTGTATATTAAAGAGAAAAACATTATTGCAATAAGCGTAAATGCGGTCATCTGAGACGAATTGCCAGCACAAAGTGCAATTACATATAAAAATATAATTCCCTTTTTGCCATAAGTTTTGTCAAAAAACATCATTGCAAAAAATTCGTATAAAAAAGTAAATGCAAATATCGATGCGAATATCCAGCCGCTAACAAACGCCGCTGTCATTGAGAAATTTGGCTCTTGAACAAAAAGATAACTTGCTGTGAAAATTGCTGCGACACTTGCTCCATAGAAAAAAAACTCTCCGCTTTTGTCTTTTAAGTAGCAAAATCTTCCAATTGTTAAAAATAAAACGAAGGTCGACATCGCATAAACCCAAGAAAAGATAGTATTGGCGGCATTTTGAGGGTGCAAATTCATTATTTTAGGGATAAATACGACAAAAAATTTCAAAATTGAATTTACAATTATCCTGCCATTGTACTGATCGGGAAAAATGAAGTAATGCAACCTTCTTGGCCAATAAAGTGCATCGCAATCGTCTACATCAAAAAACGAAAAATACGGCATGTGCTTGCTAAAAATCATATAAAAAATTATCAGAGAGATAACTCCGAAAAAATATCCAATAACTTTTTTATCTGAAAACTTGTCCATAAACCTGTCATTTCAATCAAAAACACTATTAGTGTTAGCTGCTTTATTTTTTAATTATAAAATATCAAAAGTGACAATTCAATGGATTGTAAATAAATAAAAAGCCCCTTGTATGGGGCTTTTGTAGTGTGTAAGAATTTTTTTATTGTTCTTCGTATTTTTTATTTTCTTCTTCTTGTTTTTTAATTTCTTCAGAGACGTTAATTCTTTCGCCTGATTGTGCTCTTTCTCTGAGTTCTCTGATAGTTTGCTTGTCGAGAACTTTCAATTCCATTCTGCCGTTTGATTCATTAGAAAGTGTTTCTTTAATTTTTGAACCGTAATCGTCATATCTGTTGTCGATTTTGCCGTCAACAATTTGTTGTTGGAACCATTCGATGTGTTTTTGAGCATTTACTGGGTATTCTGGGTGAATTTTAATCCATTTCAAATAAGACATATTGCCTCTTTTGTGGTTACATTCGCCACATTCAGCAAGGTAGTTGTCTGTGTCGTTCGGACCGCCTTTTGAGTGAGGGTGAACGTGTTCGATAGTTTGAGTTGATTCTCTTAATAATTCATCAAAAATTGAATGATTGTCTTGATTTTGGATTCTTGTA
>OMSS01000167.1 GCA_900313795.1 uncultured bacterium
AACTTCCAAAATGTTCGCAACCGTAACTGTGGAAAACGTCGCAGATATACATATTTGCAAAATTCAAAATGTCATAACTGTATTGACCTTGATATGCGAGGTTGTGGATTGAGAATACGCATTTTGTATCTTTATAAAATTCATCGTATCTGTAACTATTTTTGAGGTAAATCGGAATCATTGCAGTATGCCAATCATTGACGTGTAAAATGTCCGGTCTAAAGTTGATTTTCTTTGCATATTCTAAGCAAGCAAGCGAGAAACATACGAAACGTTCTTGTTCATAACGGTGGTCTATGTTTTTCGGATAAACTTCGTGTGTGCAGCCGAAATATTTATAGTTTTCGATAAAATAAACGTCAATGTCTGTGTCGGGTAATTTTGTCGTTCTTAATGTGAACGTATATAGTGCGTTTCCGAAACGAATTGACATTTCTGAGCCTGGAACTTCTTTGATTCCGTATTTTTCTTGGTCAATCGAACCGATAAACGGTGCAAAAATTTTGATGTTGCAACCTAATTTGCGAAGTGCTTTCGGCATACTTCCCATAACGTCTGCAAGTCCGCCAACCTTCGTAAACGGTGCAATTTCAAATGTTGAGTATAAAATATTCATGCTGCCTCCTATTGTTGAGCCAAATATTGTAATGACATTTTTAAAATTTCTTCTGAATTTATTTTTTCGCCGCAAGTCGAAAGTGCGTATTTGATTGAATTTTCGACTTCTTCTCTTGAATAACCCAAAGAAAAAAGAACATTTTTTGCATCAATCGCACATTCAGGTTCATTTTGCGGAACATCGGTCGCTTCAGGGATTAAATAATCCTGACGAGCCAACAATTTATCTTTTAATTCTAAAACGATTTTCTGAGCAGATTTTTGCCCGATACCCTTCGCTCGTGATAATTCTTTGTAATTTTCCTTAATAACAATGCCGATAAGTTCACTTACTGAAAATTCGTCAATCAGTGTCAATGCAGCCTTTACTCCCACTCCTGACACTGTTTGTAATATTTCAAAAAGGTCACGCTCTTCTTTATGCAAAAAGCCGCACAAACTCATTGAATCTTCTCTGTGAATTAATGAGACGTAAACTTTCACGTCTGTATTCAAGTCTGGCATTTCTGAGAGAGTTCTCTCTGTCGTTTTTGCAAGATAACCGATACCGCCAGTTTCAACTGTGATTGAAATTCCTGTCGGCAAATTTTTCTTTGATGTTAACAGACCTTTAATATAATCGTACATTACAATTACAATAATAACCTATATTACGATTATTTTGCAAATCTTATTTTTCTTCCATTAACGTATTGTAAATATTTAACATTTTTTCGGCTTGTTTTGTCTTTCCCATTTTTTTATACGTATAGGCTAAATTATAGTAAAAATCAGGGTTTACAGTCTCAAATGAAATCGCTCTCATAAATGCCGATTTTGCCTTTGAATAATCGTCAAGACCCAAGTACGCATTGCCCAAGTTATACCAAGCGTAAGAAAAATCTTTCTTTATTTTTAAACATTTATTATATGATGTAATCGCCGAATAATATTTATTTCCCTTTAATTGAAGGTTTCCAAGGTTATAATATGCCTTATAATTAGTTGGGTCAACCGAAATTGCTTTTTCTAAAAGGGACGTAGCATCTAAATCTCGACTGTAATCTTCTGTAATATTCGCCGCCAACAACCAAATTTCTGAATCCCTTTGATTTTCAGGAATGTTTGAAATCATTTGATAAGCCTCTTTGATTCTGTTTGTGTTATACAAAACAAGAATTTCTTGTTTCAACGTCGAAATATCACTACTCTCCGCCGCAAAACAAACTTGTGCAGAAAAAATATAGCCAATCAAAAATAATATGCTTAAAATCTTTTTCATATTATTATTATATTATCTTTTCTTTTGTTAATAAAATTTTTTTGTTGTTAATTATGTAAAATTTTGTAACAATTTATAGATCTTGGTCCACTGAAAAGTAAATAAATTGCCTGAAATAGCGTTTATTAAGGTATCGGAGATAGAAATGTTAGCAATAGACGTAAATTATGCATTTTTAAGAAAAACATACGGAATTGACACAAAGCGTCTTAATTCTGCCTTTTTATCAACCATTGACGAGTTCATGGAAGAAGAGGCAATTCAGGGTAATACCAAGGCTGCTAACTTTGAACGTGATGTTTTCAGCGATCCCGATTCGATTTTGGAGTTGTATCAATTAACAAGTCCTAAAAACAGATTTTTACTTTTGAAGCAAATGAAACCTGCTCAGTTGCAAGAAATGATGCAATATTTAGAGCCTGAGGTTTTGTATAATGCACTTAGATTTATCAGCCAAGACAAATTGCAAAAAATCGTTAGCGAATTGCCGAAAGAAAAGTTGGCAACGGTTGTTTTCAACAATTTTTCCACTGAAAAATTCTTAAAAGTTACTAACGAAAAAGAAATTAATAAATTTTTCCAATCTCCGAAAATTGAAAAAACTAAAATTTTGAATTCTGTTGCAACATTGGATCAAGCAAAATTGCAAAGTATGATGGAAGTTTTGACTGGTGAACCTTGCAAACACTGCGATTCAAGAGAAGTTCAAGAAAAAATGGCTGCTCTTGATGATAGAAAATTCCAAAAAACTTTGTTGTCATTCACTCCTGAAACAAAATCAGCAATGGTTTTGGGTATGGTTGATGAAAATCCTGAATACCTTATGGAATTCTCATCAGAAGCAATGATGAAGCCTTTGACGCAACTTCAAAAACCCGAGTTCTTAAAGACTTTGAGCGTTCTTGAACCGCAAGACCACTTGAAAATGTTGTCAGCATTGCCGAAAGATGTAATGCCGATGGTGGTTTCGCAAATTGACCCTGAAGTTTTTGCACAAATTTTGAGCAAAAATTTCCAAGAATTATTAAAACAAGTCGCCCTCTAATCCAGTCAGAGAGCGGTTTGTCACGGTAAAGTTAATTAAAAGGAATTAATTATGAGTTTTATACATTCCATTTTTTCTTTAATTTTTCAAAAGTCTTATCAGTACGCATTTGTACGAGTTCGCTATTAATAAACCGTTTGAGGCTGCTTGCTTCTGGAGTTGCTTTGAAAGCGATACCGTAGTATTCGACTGACAATTTTTGAGGAAGGATTTTGTAGCCTTTATAGTCCATCAAAAATCCCTTTAACAGTGCATCGTCTGAAACCATTGCCTCTGCTTCTCCTCTTGCGAAGGCA
>OMSS01000169.1 GCA_900313795.1 uncultured bacterium
TAATTCTGAAAGCCATACTCTTGAAGCCTTGTTCGATGTGTTCGCCTCTGTAAATATCGAACAATTCTGAGTTCTTGAAGAGTTTGTTATCACAAGATTTTTTGATGACTTGACTGATTTTTTCATAAGATGCGTCATCGTTGATTGCAAATGCAATATCTCTTTGGATTTCAGGAAATTGCGGAAGTTTTTTGAACTTAATAACCGTTTGAGGTACATTTTTCAAAATTTCTTCCAAATCCAATTCAAAGATATAAATTTTTTGGTTAGATTTCAATTTTTCTGTCAAAATCGGGTGCACTTCACCAAATACCCCAACGAACGGCATTCCCTTGCCCAAAAGGTTTATCTTTGCACTTCTTCCGGGGTGGAGATATGAAACATCTTCACACGGAGTAAGTTTAATTCTTTCTCCAAGACTCAATGTGTCGAAAAGGCTTTCCATTACGCCCTTGAGGGTATAAAAATCAACTGTGTTTTTATTTTTCCAAATACCTTTTTCCGTATCGCCCGTCAAAATACCTGAAAGAGTCAATGTTTCTTTAACACCGCTGTGTTCTCTTGTCGGAACTTCAGTTGCAAAGTACGTTTTGCCCATTTCAAAAAGTCTGATGTCTTTGTTACCGTTGTCGTAATTGTTTTTGAACGCATCAAGCATATTAACAACGAGAGTTTGTCTGAGCATTGTTGCATCTTCGGATTGAGCGTTTTTAACTTTTACAGCCTGTTCGGGATTGTATTTCAAGCCGAACTTTTTAAGCAACGGTTCGCCGATTAACGATGATGACATTGCTTCGTAGAAACCGTGTCCGAGGAAAAGGTTTTCGATTTTTTCTTTAACCTTCGTTTCGAACGTAATTTCAGGTGCCATTGTTTTTCTCGGCAAAGTTGCTTCAACTCTGTCATAGCCGTAAATTCTTGCCACTTCTTCAATCAAGTCGATTTCACGGTAAACATCCGCTCTTCTTGCCCCGGGAACGAGGAAGTATGCTTCCTTTTCGTTTCTTTCAACCATTTTGAAATCTAATCTTTCGAGAATGTCACAAGCCTCATCGGGGTTGATTTCTGCACCCATTACCTTGTTGATTTGAGCAAATCTCAAAGGAACTTTGCATTCTTCGAAAGTATTGTTTCCTGTTTCTGAAATACCTACAACTTTTGCATCTGCAAGTTCGACCAAAAGTTCGATGGCTCTAAAGAGTGCCGGTTTTGTTTTGTCAAGGTCAACACCACGTTCAAATCTTGCACTTGCTTCGCTTCTGTAACCGATACTTCTTGCTGATTTTCTGTTGCAAGCGGGGGTGAAATATGCCGATTCAAGGACGATGTTCTTAGAATTATCGTCAATTCCGCTGTTAAGTCCGCCAAATACACCGCCTACGCATACCGGAGATTCTTTTGTCGCAATCAAAACCGTATCGTGGTTGAGTTTTCTTTCCGTTTCGTCAAGTGTAACAAGCGTTTCACCTTCGTTTGCACGTCTGACGCAAAGATAACCGTTCAATTTGTCTTTGTCGAATGAGTGCAACGGTTGACCGTATTCAAGAAGAACGTAGTTTGTAACATCGACAATGTTGTTGATTGAGCGAATTCCGCATGCTTCAAGACGTCTTTTCATCCAGTCGGGTGACGGTTTTACTTTCAAATCTTCCAACACACCGACTGAGTAGTACAAGCAAGTTTCCGGGTCTTTAATTTCGACTTGGAAATCTGCTTTGCCATAGTTTGCGTTTGCAGGTTTGAATTTGAGTTCACGTTTGTAAATCGCTGCAAGTTCTCTTGCTACGCCGACAACGGACATTTCGTCTCCACGGTTTGCGGTCGGAGCGACGTTCAAAACGATGTCTTCTTTGATGTTTAACAATTTTTCGAGCGGTTGACCGAGTTCGATATTGTCGAAAAGTTTATTCAAAATCAAAAGACCATCTTCTTCTTGCATATTTTCAAGGGCGAGTTCGTCTTGAGAGCAGAGCATGCCTTCTGAAACGACCCCTCTGATTTTTGCAGGAGTAAGTTCAAATTGTTCGCCTGTTTTTCTGTTAAAAACTTTTGAACCGACTGAAGCGTAAGGAACGATTGCACCTACAAATACGTTTTGTGCACCGCAAACGACTGTTCTTGTTTCATTTCCTTTATCAATCGTAACCAAGTGCAAATGGTCTGAATCGGGGTGATTTTCGATGTTTGTAATCTTTGCGGTTACAATGTTCGTAAATTTTGCACCGATTTTTTCGATATCTTCTACTTCAAGTCCGCTCATAGTAAGCGATTCTGCAATTTCTTCCGCAGATAAATCATGTAAATCTACAAATTCGTTAAGCCATTCTATTGATATAAGCATATTTTCGCCCTTATTAAATCTTTATTTTCACAAGACAATATTAATATAAATATATTGCAAAGTACATGCCCAAAAAAGTTATGCTTTAAATTTGTTTATGATAGAATAATAGCGTGGTTCAGAACAGAAAGGTAAAAACATGAAAAAACTTTCACCGCTTCAAAAAGAAAGATTAAACTATCAACCGAAATTGCCGTCAGTATTGGCAAATGGCATTAATAAACTTGTTTTGAAACAAGGCGAAAAAACTCAATCGGTTGCAGATCAAAAAGAAATTCAAAAATTATTTAAAAATTCATACGGTATGCCGACCGTAACTTTTGAAACTTCTGATAAAGAAGAAAAAAGACCTGCAAAAAATATCGGTGTAATCCTCTCAGGTGGTCAAGCCCCTGGCGGACACAACGTAATTGCCGGTATTTTTGATGCTTTGAAACAAGCAAATCCTGAAAACAAACTCTATGGTTTCCTCGGCGGTCCTTCAGGTATCATCGACGGCAAATACATTGAATTGACTGAAGATATTATCAACGCATACAGAAACACAGGCGGTTTCGATATCATCGGTTCAGGCAGAACTAAACTTGAAACTGAAGAACAATTCGAAAAAGCACTCAACGTTTGCAAAAACCTCAACGTTACAGGTATCGTAATCATCGGTGGTGACGATTCAAATACAAACGCTGCACTCCTCGCTGAATGGTTCTTGGCTAAAAATGCAGGCATTCAAGTTATCGGTTGCCCGAAAACTATTGATGGCGACTTGAAAAATGAACAAATCGAAGT
>OMSS01000010.1 GCA_900313795.1 uncultured bacterium
CGCATCTCCAGGAAGAACAAGCACGCCCGTATCATTAAATAAATCAAGTGCAAACTCGTATGAATTTCGAGGGTCATCATAAGCCACAAACGCAGTCGTACCACCTTCAAGCGTGGACATAGAAATTTTGGGTTCACAATTTACCCAATCGGTCAAAATCTTTTTACCCTCTAAAACAATTTTCAAATTTCTATCCAAAATTTTGTCACGATTTTCAAGAGCAACACAAGCGATATAATCGTCCAAAGCACTTATGCTGATTGTGTTATATTGCCTTTGAAGGTTTATTTTTTCAATAATCTCTTCCTCCGCAACAACAAAACCGACCCGAATTCCAGCAAGAGAAAAAGTTTTTGACATTGAAAACGTCGAAATGCCCTTGTCATAAAGGTCTGCAATCGACACAGTCGAAGAATTTTTATCATGATTTAAAAATCTATAAACCTCATCAGACAAAACATAAGCACCAACATTTTGGGCAATTTCAACAATGTTTTTCAACTCAAATTCGCTCAAAACCGCACCAGTCGGATTATTCGGATTATTGATAGTAATCAACTTTGTTTTTTCAGAAACCGTCCGTTCAAGTTCCTCAAGGTCGACATGCCAATTCAATTCGGGTTTGAGTTTGAGCAATTTTACATTCGCACCGAATTGTTTTGGGATAGAATAAAGTTGCTGATAAGTTGGAATTATTGAGACAACCTCATCGCCTTGTTCAAGTAAACTCAAGAACACGAGCGAGTTTCCGCCAATTCCACCAAGTGTTACTGTGACATTTTTCTCTGATTTATTTTCATATAAAGAGACAACATTATTTTTAAGCCTCAAAGACCCGGTGATATCACCGTACTGCAGAGGTTTTTCGAGAATTTCCGAAAGATTTTGCCCTGTCAATTCAAACAAACTTTTCAAAGAAAAAGAATCTATGCAAGTCGTTGTCATATCGTACTTTGCACGACTTTCGTACTCGTTCATAAATTCTTCGATTTTGAAAACATCAATTTTCATATTTTTTGTAAAGACCCGTCAATTTTGCGGTTTCGATAGCGTGATATGCTGCTTTTGCCTCAATATCTTTAGGCAAGTCGTTTTTGCCCACGTCCAACTTGTGAACATCAAGTGCATAAACCGTAAAACTGTAACGGTGCTCGCCATATTGAGGACAAGGACCGGTATATCCATAATGACCGTAGTCATTCTTCATAGCCCTTGCACCGAGGACGTTTTCGCCCTTCGCAATCGAAGTTCTATCAGCAGGAATATCCACCAAAATCCAATGGTAAAATCCACCAGTTGCTTTGGTATCAAGGTCTTGTGCAATGATTGCAAAACTCATCGTGCCGTCAGGAATTTTTTCCCAGTCTAAATCAGGCGAAACATCTTTGCCGCCGCAAGATTCTTTCGCATACTCTTGTGGTAACTTGTCGCCATTTTGAAACGTTGTCGAGGTTAATTTCATTTTGTAAATTGAGCCGAAACTCGTATCGCTGCCAAGCATCAACGATGTCATTATAAATACTGCCGCTAAAGTCATTAATGTTCCGAATAAAAAAGATTTTTTCATTTTTCGCTAATCTGCCTTCACGTCTATCGCCACATCGTCAGAAACGGATTTTTTTGCCTTTTTCCACAAAGCGTCCCATTCATCGAAAGTCAACTCTGTCAAAGGTTTTTCGGCAAGTTCTTCCATTGTTCTGAATCGTTTCATAAATTTTGTATTTGAGCGAATCAATGCCTGTTCCGCATCGATTTGATTACGTCTAGCAAGGTTTACAACCGCAAACAAAATATCGCCGAACTCTTCTTCTTTTTCGTCGTAAGTTTTTGCCTCGTCAAATTCCTTAAACTCAGACATAATGCACTCTTTCAACTGTTCGTCACTTTGCCATTCAAATCCGACTTTAACAGCCTTGCAACTAATTTTTTGAGCAGACATCAATGCTGATTGAGACTTCGAAATACCGTCCATAAGCGACTTTCTGTGCGGTTTTTCTTCTGCCTTCAATTTATCCCAATTTGCCAAAATGTCATCAGTCCCGTTAACCTTCACATTTCCAAAAACGTGAGGGTGACGGTGAATAAGTTTATCATTCAATCGTTTTGCCACATCTTCGATATCGAAATAACCTTCTTCCTTCGCAATTTGAGCGTGCAAAACGACCTGCAAAAGGACATCTCCCAATTCTTCTTTCAGATGGTTCATATTCCCCGAATTGATTGCGTCGATTGCCTCATAAGCCTCTTCTACCATATTATGACGCAACGAAGCGTGAGTTTGCTCTCTATCCCAAGAACAACCATTTTCCGAACGCAAAATCGAAATTGTTTTAATTAATTCAGCAAGTGCAGGATATTCCATAATTACCTCTAATCAAGTCTTTGTCCGTATTTTCCGTAAGAAACCACCGAATTGAAAGATTTTCTTCTTTTCGGAAGGTCTTTAACATTTTCACTGCGATAGCCCAACGTCAACATGCCCGCAATCATTGCACTGTCGGGGATATTGAGTTTTTCTTTTACCGTTTCGTAAACATCAGGGTTGAAGCCTGTGAGTTCATTGGCAAATGCACCAATGATGCAACAATCGACCCCCAAAGACTGTGCTTGCAAGTCCATAAACGCCATTGCATAAGAACATTGTTCCATAGTTCTTGCAATAAGGATTGCACTTGTATTTTGAGCAGGATTGTAGCCTTTATCGCTCAAGATGTGTTGAACACTGTCTTCCGGCATACCTTTTTCGGTCAAAATTTTGCCGAAATTTTTGTTGTTCCAAGCCGCAAAATCACCAAGCAAAACGATAACGTGAGATGCCTCTTTGATTTGTTTTTGGTACTTTGCACTGATAGAAAGAAGCGTTTTTGTTTCTTCATCATCCACAACAATAAAATGCCACGGTTGAACATTCATCCAAGACGGTGCAATTCTGCCTGCCTCAAGGATTTCCTTAATGTCGTTTTCGGGAATTTTTTTGCCCGAATATTGTCTGACAGATTGTCTTTTCGCAATTTCGTTCAAAATCATTTAACTATCTCCTATTCCGACAAAATAATCGTGAAATCACTATTTACGCAATAAATTCTTGTCGGGTCAAATACGAATTGAAAATCTTCAACCTCGGGAGCAGCCTTTTTGATATTATCAAGAAATTCTCTCGATATTGCGTTTGTATGACCTTGAATTTGCGGGTGAGGCAAACGTCTATATTTCGACATATTAACCGTAAAGCCCTCTGCTTCAAGTTCAGACTTAACTTTTTCCGCTTTTTCGGCATTGTCAGCCGTATACATAATTCCTGCAACAGGCAACTCTTCACCTTCTTGAAGGACATGTTTTTTACCGTAAATCATTCTGTTAATTACTTCCCTACATTGTTCGGGGTCTAAAATCCAATAACTGATATAACCACGTTTGTTGGGAGCTCCGGGGAGAGTTGCAGTTTCGATTTTTGACATGTCCAAAGATGTTGCAAACGCCGCATATTGAGACATTTGATACAAACTTAAATCACTCTTGACGTACTTGTCGATAACCTTCAATGCCCCTGGTATTTTGGGGATAACTTCAGGAGACTTGAGTCTGTCTGCCAATGCTCTTAAAAACCATTGTTGTCTTGCTGTTCTGCCGATATCGCCCAAAGCATCTTTTCTAAATCTCAAGAAGCCTTCTGCCGTCTTGCCGTCCAACATGTGTGTACCTTTTGTCAAATCAATATGCAAGCCAGCCGTGTAATCGTGGTATCTCATATCTTTTTCAACATAAACAGGAACTCCGCCAATCGCATCAACGACTTCACGAATTCCTTCCGTATTAAATACAATATAATTATTAATTTTTATGCCAAAAGTCTCTTCAATAGTATCTTTCGTAAGTTCAATTCCACCCAAAGCGTGTGCAGCATTGATTTTTTGGACACCTTTGCCGTGAGCGATGTAAACCTTACTGTCACGAGGGATTGAGAGGAAATTTACACTCTTTGTTTTTGGGTCAATGCTAACGACTACAATCGTATCAGAACGTGTACCATCAAACGGATCGGCATCTTTTCCGTTAGAATCAACACCCAAAACGAGAATATTTTGGCGTCTGTTGAAGATTTTTTCGCTAAATTTCGGCTTGTTAGTTTTTTCAAAGAAATTATGTTCCTTGAAAAAATCCGTAATTTGGTCACCATTTCCCGTGAAATAAATAAATCCTGCATAAGCCATAGCCGCAACCGCAGCAATCGCAAGTATTACGCCAATCGGTTTAAAAAGGCTTTGTTGTTTTTCGGTGTCATCTTCCTTTAAAAATTTTGAAAAGGTTCTACCGTATTCTTCAGGATTCAAATCCTCGTTTTCGTTTCTGTTATTAAAATTTTCAGACATTTGACTTACTCACAATACCATCAATTTCTATCTATTCTACACCAAACATTTTTTAAATAGAACACCCCAAAAAATTTTCACGTTTGAAAGAGTTCATTGTTTGTGTTTTTATTTTAATATGAAAGATACTACAATTAAAATAATCCAAAAAGCCGAAAAAAAAGTTTCGGAACAATTTAAACTTACCGACGAGATAAAAGAATTCAATCAGGAAAAGGTTCTTGACGCTTTTATCAAAAATCAAATTGGTATGCAACATTTTTACACAGTATCGGGCTACGGTCACGATGATATAGGTCGAGAAGCCCTTGATAACGTATTTGCAGACGTTTTTCACGCAGAAAAAGCAATGGCAAGACCCCACTTCGTTTCGGGAACGCACACTCTTTCTTGCTGTCTATTCGGCTGTTTACGACACGGAGACAAACTTTTATCCGTCGCCGGTTCGCCTTATGATACAATGGAAGAAGTTATCGGAAAACGTGGAGACTACAAGCAATCGCTTATGGGACACGGAATTTTATACGATGAAGTTCCGCTTTTAAATGGCGTTGACATTGATTTTAAAAAACTTGAACAAATGGTTAATGAAACAACCACAATGGTATTAATACAACGTTCAAGAGGATATTCGCTCAGAAAATCTTTGACTATCGACACAATTAAAAAAATCGTCGAAGTCGTAAAATCGAAAAACCCAAACTGCATTTGCTTTGTTGACAACTGTTACGGCGAATTTGTCGAAAAACTTGAACCGACCGACGTCGGTGCAGACCTCATCGCAGGCTCGTTAATCAAAAACGCTGGCGGTGGTATTGTCGAAGCAGGCGGATATGTTGCAGGTAAAGACGAATTGGTCGAATTGGTTGCAGCAAGCCTCACCGCCCCCGGAATTTGCCGTGAAGGCGGTGCGATGTTTAACCAATCAAGATTGATGTTCCAAGGTTTGTTTATGGCTCCTTCAATCGTTGCAGAAGCCGTCAAAGGGGCAATCCTTGCATCGCAAGTGTTTGAGGACATCGGATTTACTTCAACTCCGAAACCGCACGACATCAGAACAGACTTAATTCAAACGGTTGAATTTGGCAAAAAAGAACCACTTTTAGAATTTTGTAAAACAATTCAAGAATGTTCACCGATTGAATCGTACTTAACCCCCGTGCCAGACGTTGTTCCGGGATATGACGACGATTTGATTATGGCTGGCGGAACTTTTGTTGAAGGTTCAACAATCGAACTTTCCGCTGACGGCCCAGTTCGTCCACCTTATGCAGCCTATATGCAAGGTGGTTTGAACTATGCACATGTCAAAATTACCTTGACAAGAACAGTCGACAAATTGGCTGATTTATAAAAAATAATTTTACTAAATATTAAAGGCATTTTTGTTACGAAATGCCTTTTTTTCATGATTATGTTAAAATCCAATTATCAATATGAAATTCAGAACTCAGAGAAGGATAGTCATGGATCAACAACATAAAAGAATTATAAAAGAAGCCTTGAATGTTTTGGGCAAAAAGAATTTTGCATTCATCGCTCACGCAGGAAGTTTTCCTGCTGAAGAAGGTAAAAACACAGGCTTTGGAAGTGTAGCATCGAATGCAGGAAAGACACTCGTTGACTTTGTTAGCGGTATTTTCAATGCAATTCAATTAGGACCTGCAGGCAAAACAAAAGGTTGCGATGCTTCACCATATACGGGAACTATTTTCTCGAATAACCCTTTGTTTATTGACTTAGAACAGTTGACAACAGACGAAGGTTACAATCTTTTGTCAAAAGAAACTTATCAAAAAATTTGCGAAAACAATCCGCAAAAAGACTCCAACCGCACGGCATATTCATATATTTACAATGCTCAAGATGAGGCTCTCCGTGAGGCTTTTGAAAATTTCAAAAAGAACAACCCGTTCAAGTTAGTTGAAGCATTTGAAAAATATAAAAAAGACAACGCTTCTTGGCTCGACAATGATGCACTTTACGAGGCATTGAGCATCGAAAACGGCAATGACTATTGGCCGATTTGGGAAAACGAAGATGACAAGCACCTTTGCAACCCGAAAAACGATGAAGAAAAAGAAAAATTTGCCACAAGAATTGCAGAAATAAAAGAAAAATATGCGGACGAGATTGAATTTTATGCGTTCAAACAACTTTTGATTTCTGTTCAAAACGCAAAAATCAGAGATTATGCTCTTTCAAAAGATGTAAAAATGATTGCAGATAGACAAGTTGCATTCTCGGATAGAGACGTTTGGGCTTATCAATCATTGTTTCTTGACGGTTGGTGCTTGGGCTGTCCGCCAGATTTGTTCTCGGCAAACGGTCAAGCATGGGGCTTCCCTGTAATTAACCCTGAAAAAATGTATAAAGAAGATGGAACTCTTGGAGAAGCAGGAAAATTGATGAAGGCTTTGTTCAAGAAAATGTTCGTCGAAAACCCTGGTGGAGTAAGAATTGACCACCTCGTCGGACTTATCGACCCATGGGTATATCAAGCAGATAAAACCCCAAAACCAGAAGATGGTGCAGGCAGACTTTATTCTTCACCTGAACACGAATTTTTGGGCAAATTTGCGATTGCAACGGAAGATGACTTGGACGAAGAAGAAACCGTTGATTCGGAACACAGAGTAAAAACTTTGACGCCTGAGCAAATTTCTCAATATGGAAAATTAATTGAAAAAATCGTCATCGGTGCAGCAGAAGAAGTCGGTTTGGACAAAAACTCAATCGTCTGTGAGGACTTGGGAACAGTAACTTTCCCGGTCGAATCAGTTATGAAACAATTCGGCTTGCAAGGAATGTGCCTCACGCAATTTGTTGTCCCCGATAAACCTGACCACGCTTACCGTTGCAAGAATATTAAACCGAAAAGTTGGGCAATGGTCGGAACTCACGACAATCAACCAATTTCTGTTTGGGCAAAAAATATCGTAAACACGCACGAAGGTTGGTTGCACGGCAAAAATCTTGCAGAAGATTTGTATCCTGATGCAACAGAACAAGAGAAAGAAGAAATTGCCGTAAGATTGTCTAAAGACGCTGAATTTATGCTCTTTAACAAGTTGGTTGAAATTTTCGCTTGTAAGGCAGAAAATGTTCAAGTTTTCTTCACTGACTTCCTCGGATTGCAAGAAACGTACAATATTCCAGGAACTTCGGGAGACAAAAACTGGTCGCTCAGAATTCCGACGAATTATCAAGCAATTTACGAAGAAAATCTCAAGAACGGCTTGGCGATGAATTTGCCGAAATTGTTGAGACAGGCAATAATCGCTCGTGGCAAGGAATTTGCCGATGCAAATAGTGTTCTTATCGAACAGTTAGAAAAAATATCATAAGAAGGTAAAATGTTCGAAATTCAAGCAGAAAGTATATTTTCGGCAGCACATCATTTGCTGAATTATGAGGGCAAATGCGAACATCAACACGGACATAACTGGAAGGTTGTTGTGGCTGTTCGAGGCGAGAAACTTGATAAAGCAAATATTTTGGTCGATTTTAAGGCTCTAAAACGTGAATTGAACAGGGTTTTGGACTTAATTGACCATAAAGATTTGAACGAATTAGAATATTTTGGAGGGGAAAGTCCGAGTAGCGAAATGATTGCAAAATTCATTTTTGACGAAATGGCGAAAACCTTTGACTGTATGTATTTTTCAGCAGTTTGGGAAACCCCGACCTCTTGTGCAAAATATTATAGGACAGAAAAATAATGGATATTTTACATACAATTATATTAGGATTTATTCAAGGTTTGACGGAGTTTTTACCCGTTTCAAGTTCGGGACACTTGGTTATCACCTCGAGTTTGTATAAATTAATCTCAGGTAGCGAATTTATGCATGCAAGCGGAGAGGAAATTTTCACAGACATTATTCTTCACGTCGGCACGCTGTTTGCAGTTGTTTTTTATTTTAGAAAAGACATTATGAAAATGATTAAGGCGTTTTTGACGGCCTGTAAGACGAAGGATTTTTCGTCACTTGATTCAAAAATGCCGATTTACCTTGTTTTGGCAACATTTTTCACGGTAATTATCGCATATCCGTTAAACGAATTTTGTGAAAAAATGGTCTCATCACCTGCGATTGTAGGAATTTTCCTTATCATCACAGGGTTTGTGCTTTTTGCATCGGAACATTTTTCAAAGAAAACGCAAAATGACGGAGAATGTAATAAAATCACCTTGAAGCAGGCACTTTTGATAGGTGTTGCACAAGGTATTGCGGCATGCCCCGGATTATCACGTTCAGGCATGACGATTGCAGCCGGCTTGTTTGCAGGCTTAAACCGTGTAACGGCAGCAAGATACTCGTTTTTACTTTCTATTTTAATTATTTTGGGTTCGTCAATTTTTTACCCGATTTTAAAGTTGGAAAGTACCGAAATTGCGGGCTTTAATTGGACTGCAATCGGAGTTGGCTTTTTTGTATCTATGCTTGTCGGTTATTTTTGTGTAAAATATTTCATGCAGTTCTTGAATAGATATTCAATGAAGTGTTTTGCTTATTATTGTTGGATAGTCGGAGTTTGTGCCATAGTGTTTTTTAACTTCGTTAAGTAAAGGAGAAATTATGAACAATGCTGCTGTTGATTACATCAACGAAAAAACAAACAATTTCAAACCCGTAACGGGAATTATTTTGGGTTCGGGACTCGGTGAGTTCGCTGATGAGTACGAAGGAATTAAAATTCCTTACGGCGACATTCCTGGGTTTGCACCTTCAAAAGTCGTAGGACACAAAGGTCTTTTGTGTTTTGCAGAGGTTGCAGGAAAACCTGTCGTTATGATGCAAGGACGTTTCCACTTCTATGAAGGTCACTCAATGCAAACAGTTACATACCCGATTAAAGTTATGAAAAAATTGGGCGTTCAAAACCTCATCGTAACCAACGCTGCAGGCTTGGTTCACACAGATTTTGCTCCCGGAGATTTGATGTTGATTGCTGATCACATCAATATGATGGGAACAAACCCACTCATCGGTGCAAATGACGATGATTTAGGACCTCGTTTCCCTGACCAAAGCGATGTTTATACAAAAACATTGAGAGTTAAGGCGAAAGAAGTCGGCAAAAAATTGGGCATTGACCTTAAAGAAGGTGTTTACTGTGCAATGACTGGCCCGACTTATGAAACACCTGCAGAAGTCAAAATGCAAAGAAGTTTGGGTGCTGACGCAGTCGGCATGTCAACAGTTCCAGAAGCAATCATCGCAAACTGGTGCGGTATCAACGTTTTGGGTATCAGTTGCCTCACAAACTACGCTTGCGGTATCCTTGACCAACCGCTCTCACACGCAGAAGTTACAGAAACTGCAAACAGAATCAAAGAAGACTTCAAGAAATTATTGTTCGAATTGGTTAAGGAAATTTAGTTCGGTTTTTAAAACTCAAAGAATAAAAATACCGTCTTTTAGGCGGTATTTTTTATTATTTGTGGATATTTGCTGAAATAATTGTCATTGCAAACGAAACGGAGTATTTCTTTATTTTGTGTTTGTATGCAGAGTGTTTGTTTTGGCACAATGCTTTAGAAAGGTGCTTTAGCATTATCGTCATACTGAGACTTTAGCCGAAGTATCTAGTTTATTTTAATAAAAATTAGAAAATTACTTGACTTGAGAATGTGTTTTTGATATTTTGGACATACGGAATAGTGATATTTACTAACTGTTGGTTAAAACAGAGTTCCGTAAAGAAGTTAGCTCAGTCAAGGCGAGCGAAGCGGAGCCGGTGGAGATTCGGTTAAACAAAATGCTCTACCAACCGTAAAGAAAAATTGAATAGAATATGCTGCGTTAGTTCAGTCAAGGCGAGCGAAGCAGAGCCGGTAGAGATTCGGTTAAACAACTTGCTCTACCAACCGTAAAGAAAAATTGAATAGAATATGCCGCGTTAGCTCAGTTGGTAGAGCAAGGGACTGAAAATCCCTGTGTCCTTGGTTCGATTCCGAGACGCGGCACCACTTCAAAAGACACCCGAAAGGGTGTTTTTTTATGCCTTATTGTTTTTCCATATGTCGATTATGAGCGTATTTAAAATAAAAAGGCAAGATTTTAATCTCGCCTTTTATTTAACTATAATGAACTGACTTTGTTTTTTTGTATTTGTTTTTTTGAAAGTATATTTGTCCGTTTTTTTTGTGGTGTTGTCGTATTTTTTATTGCGTTTACAATCTCAAAAGCATTATTTGTAGTAACTGCTTCATCAACTTGATTTTTGACTGAACTTTGTAAAATAAAACGTTTTACGTATAGGTTATCATAATCAAATTGTGTTGGCATTTCATACAATGTCGAATTTCCTCTTTCGACAGGTTTCTCTGATACAGGCATCTTTTCAACCATTGAAGCACCTGCTGTCGTCGAAGAATTATTCATACTTGTATAATATTTACTGTCATTAACTGAAATATGCCTGTTTTGACGAAGAACATTGATTGAATCTGTAACAATATTATTCGTTTCATCAACTTTAATACTTGCTGGAGATTTATTCAATCTCATTTGAACATCAACATAGAGCATCGGTTGAATGTTCGTATTATCAATTACAATATGTTTTTTACCAACATTTAATGTTCCTGTTTGTCCTATTTCCATACTGTTAATTGACAAATTCGGTGCTGATGTTGTGATTGTCATATCTTTAACTTTTAACGTATCTATATTTATATTTGCATCCGTACTTAACGTCAAGGAATTTGAGTTAAGTGTTGTATAATTTACAGTTGCACCTTCGGTATGAATATTTATACCATCACCAGCCATAAGAGTTAACGTATTATCATCAGCAAGTTTTAAATTAAGTGTTTTATTTTCATTTCCTATACTTTCTCCCGCTTTCAAATTCAAGTTTTTAACATTGAAATTGTATCCTGAATCCGAACGACCGTTGAGAATTGACTTATCAGAAGATATTTTCAATTTATTAACATAGTCATTGGAATTACCATTGACATATCCAATATTAATATCTTTTGTTGTTTTAACCTCTATATTATCAACAGAAGAATTAAAGTTACCTTTTAAATCAATTTCTCGAATTTCAACATCTTTGGCTTTTATATTCATGTCCTTCTTCAATTCTGCATTTGCAATAGAAACTGAATTTTCAACATCAAGGTTCGTATCTCCCTTTACTGTCAATTTGTTTGAAATTTCTGTATTCTTGGATTTATTTACAAAATCACCTTGAACATCTGCTTTTGCGATTTTTGTATTTTCACTTGATGTAATATTTACATTTCCGCCAACTGTCAAATCTGAAATTTCTGTATTTGTTGAATTGTTTGTAAAGTTACCGCTAATATTTGCCGTACCGATTGTTGTCTTTTCTGTCGTCGTTACTTCGACATCGTCTGCTACAGTAATATTTGAAATGTTTGCAGTTGTTGATGTTGATTTCAAATTCTTCAATTCTGCATTTGCAATAGAAACTGAATTTTCAACATCAAGGTTTGCATCTCCCTTTACTGTCAATTTGTTTGATATTTCTGTATTCTTGGATTTATTCACAAAATCACCTTGAACATCTGATTTTGCAATTTTTGTATTTTCACTTGATGTGACGTTTGCATTTCCGCCAACTGTCAAATCTGAAATGTCTGTATTTGTTGAATTGTTTGTCAAGTTACCGCTAATATTTGCCGTACCGATTGTTGTCTTTTCTGTCGTCGTCATTTCTACATCATCTGCGACTGATAAACCATCTACAATAGAAATATTTGAATCGTTCTTTAAATTATTATTAAAGTTTGAATTTGAAATTGTAGTTGTTTCTGTCGTTGTAATTTGAGCATCATTATTGACAGTTGAACCTAAAATATTTGCATTTGTTGATGTTGATACAATATTTTTTAACTCGGAATTTTCAACAGTAAGGATTGTAGAAGTATTTTCCAAGTCAGAATTGAGAACGATATTTGACAAATTCGTTTCATTTGCTGATTTTATGTTGATTTTATTAGCCGCAACATTTCCTGCAAGAATTGTATCTTTTGAACTGTCGATAATCAAATCACCGTTTGCCACTGTATCTTTAACTTTTACAGACAAATCCGAAAGAATATTTGTGTCACCTTTTGAATTTGAGGATACAATATTCAAATCGTGTCCTACACCATTAATATAAGCATTTTGAGCATCAAAACTTAATCCGTTCGTGTCATCAGTTGTATCAACTTTAAAGAACTTGATTTTTGAACCAATATCATTTTTTGCATTCAAAACAATATTTTCACCAACAACATTAGCATTTTCTGCTATATTTGAAGCATTAGCAATATTGTTATTCGTATTTAAAACAACATTTTTCAAAATACTACCCGCATTTACAGTTCCTGTCGATTCATCTTTAGTGTTATATGAACGAATTTCATTAATCTTCAAATCTTTTTCTGATGAAAGATAAACACTTGCTCCATTACCTGCATAAGCAGTAATGTCTCTATTTGCTGTCAAATTAATTGCGGAATTATCTGCTCCAATGTTTCCTACACCAGCAGACAGAATAATTTGTTCACCTTTGATATTCGAATTGCTAACACAATTAATTATTGATTTTTCAGATGTCAAAAATACGTTTTTAGACGCTTGAATAGTGCCTATTTTCATATCTTTTAAGCCATTGTTGTATTCATTCCAAACTTGTTGTTTTTGCTCATCTGTCGTCAACGAATCCAAAATATCTTGTGACAATTCCTGTTTCGAAATCAAGGAAATTGAAATATCACTCATTCCGGAAGCAACATTATTATCATAGCCTGCTGATGCATTAATAACACCATTTGTGTTAATACCAATGTTTTCAATGTTTCCATGTTTCGAGTTTAAATCGATGCCATTTAAAGATGCAATATTATAAGCAAGGTTATCGGTATTCTTTGATGCAATAATTCCATAATCGGCATTTAATGTCACTTTTCCGTTATTTGAAAGAATGGAATCAACATAAATTCTACCGACAGAAGAAAGATTTACATCATCTTTTGCATACACTTTGAATATTCCGTCTTTTGCAATCTTGATAACATTAGAAGATGTGCCAACAGAACCATTTACCGCATTTAAAATTACGTTTCCTCCATTGATATGATAAGGATTAATGGTTTCTGTATCTGTTGCAACAATCGAACCAATTTCAGAACCTAACGTAATTGTACCTTGATTTTCAGAGGTAATTGATGAAATTTTTAAATCACCTTTGTTGATAATTGAAATATCGTCTTTTGCTCTTGCTTTAACTTTGTTAACATCAATGTTTATATTTGTATTTTGAGTTGCATCTAAATTAATTGTTCCATTTTCTGCTTTTAATTCCAATGAATTTGCTTTGATATTTACAATACTGTCTAATCCGCCAAGTTTTTCACCTGATGTAGCAAGATATGCATTATCTTTTGCCTCAATATTAATATTACTGATATCGGAATATGGATAATTTATGTAGATATTATTACCTTTTCCACTCAAAAGACCTTTGTTATATATCGCTGTTTGAATATTCTTCGTTTGTGAACCTATATCTCCTTTTTCTGAAATTAATTTAATATTTTCAGCAGAAATTACATTCTTTGAACTATTTGTCAAAATAGAACCATTTTTAGAGATAACATCTATATTACCTGTTAATGCACTCATACTACTGTTCATTACGACTGAACCGTTTGATGTTACATTGATTTGAGGTTTATCAAAACCCTGAAATTTGACTTGAATAGCATTTTGACCAAGTGCGTATTGTGGGTCATGAGATACTGTATAATATATTGTTTGATACAATTTTCCATGCCATAATTCCGTCCACCAAGAACGTTTTACATATTTTTGATAAGACTTTACTTCAACAGAACCAGCCACTGCTTCGTAGTACGCATCATTTCCTGGGTTATAAATGATTGTTTTTATTGTTGCTCCATCGTTTCGTGTTGAAGAACTTGTTGCACCCCAACTTCCGTTGTCTGCCGTTTGTCCGGTTGAAGTTGTTGAAATGTTTCCTTTTTCATCTACATTCGCTGTATATGTACCGGCATTTTTCGCTAACCACGATTTTGTGATATCTGATTGTTTAATATTATCAAATGCATTTCCTGATTGGTCTGAGAATTTCAAATCGTTGATTGTCAATTTTCCTTGAATTTTTGCATCCGCATTTAATGCACTTGTTACAAGGTTGTAATTTGAATTGTTCTTTACATCAATATGTCCGTATCCATTGACAAGTACAATTTGTCCCTTATTTGATGTGCTTACAATATTGCCTGTTAATGCTATATTTCCACCCTCAATTTCTGCTTTAAACAAGTGAATATCGCCCTTGATATTATTTACATCAGAAATATCTGAAGGTTTAAAATATGCTTTAATCATTTCTAATTCGGAATCAAGTTGTCCGTTTCCATCAAGATTGAGATAATAATATCCCTCTGATGTACCTTTTTCCATCTTTGTCTTTTGACCTTTTGCAACTTGATAATATACACCGTTTTCCTTAACAACTTTGAAATCAGGGATTGTAACTGATTTTATTTCAGATCCGCTTTGAATAAGTCCGTTAATATCAATGACTTTTGAAGAAATATCAATATCTCCTGATGCAATAATTGCTCCATCTGCTGATGTTCCTCCAATCATCATTCTTGAATTGTCGTAATTTTGTGTATATCCGCCATTTGGAACGGCTATTTTTAAATTCTTTGCTGTTATTGAACCATCAGACAATATATTACCTGTGTAGTTTACAAAACTTACAAGACCATTAACATTTTCAACATTGCCTTTGAAAATCATATCGCCAAAACCATTATCAAGATTAATTGTTGGGTCATTTGCATCAACTGTATTCGTTACAGAAATTGAATATCCGTTATCGGTATTTCTGTAATTTTTACTAATGCTGCTTGCAATGTTTGAACCATAAATATTTCCTGTTGCGTTTCTTGCAATTTGCAAATCTTTATAAACAACATCGCTGACACTGTTATTTATAATATCAATGGAGAATTTATTTCCTGCTGCTGTAATCTTTCCATTTCCAACAGTTTTTCCCGAAATTTTAACATCTCCTGAGCGAACATAAACATTATCTACCATCAAAGAATATACTGGAGTTGTTGAAGATTCACTCTTTTTGTCATTCAAATCTTTAATAATAGCATCGTATTGAGTATTTATTGAAACTTTTGAAGTTTCTGCCTCTGTAATTGAATTTTTAGCAGTGTCTTTTTCTTTTTGCGATGCTCTTATTGCAGAATCAATATTGGCTATGGTTTCATTGTTTGTTTTAATCTCATCTTGTGTTGTTGTAATAAATGAATTCAAATTGTCATTTTTTGTTACATCAATACTTGCAATTTCTGTAATAGTATTTGAAATGCTATCTGTCGATTTTTGAATATTTGATTTTTTCGTTGCAAGTTTTTCAACAGATGTTTTTAATGCCTCAAGATTTGTTGCCGTTTGTGATTTTTCATATTTTGCATAAGCAGTTTTGACGCCTGACAAGTTTGAATCATTATCAAATTTTGATAATGTTATTCCAAAATCAGCATTCAAAGTCGCATTATTTTCAGTATCAAAACCGTATGCAGAATCCCAAGCCTCTGTTACGATATCAATATTTTCAATTTGATTATTATTTTCAATTATCGTATTAGCGTTATTAATAGAAG
>OMSS01000172.1 GCA_900313795.1 uncultured bacterium
TTACGATATCAGATTTGTTTTATTTTTCATAGTGTGTGTTAAAAATTTGTAATAATATTTTGTTTATTTTGAAATATAATATTACAATGTTATCGTTGTACATAAATTCTTTGTTTGTTATAATCAAAACACCCATTGATTAGTTAGGGTATAAATGGAGTTTAGAATGCAAAAAGTATTGTTGGTGTTGGCTGTATTTTTGATGGCTCTACCTTGTTTTGCCATTACAGATGACGGCAAAATCGTTGACGGTGAAAAATTGATGTTGTCTGATTGTATTTCAATCGCCGTAAAAAACAGCCCGAAAATTAAAAAGGCTGAGTTGAATTATCAAAAAGTTAAGGCGGGAGTTAATGTTGCGAAGTCGGATTATTTCCCGACAGTCGGTGCACAAGCAGGCTTTACATACAATTATAACGACGATTTCGATTACGACTCAGGTCGACACATTTTCCACTATCCGCTTGTAAGCGTTTATCTTGAACAATTAATTTACAATTTCGGCAAAACAAGTTCGAATGTAAAAATGCAAAAATTCTACGAACTTGCTGCTGAATATCAATATTTAGACAGCATTTGCGAAACGATTAACGATGTTAAGTTGAAATATTTCAATGTACTTCAGGCGGAAGAAGTTGTTAATGTTCAAAAGCAAAACGTTGAAATCAACGAACGGATTATGAAAACAACAGAAGAAATGTATAAACGAGGTCAAAAAACAGAGATTGACAACATCAACGCACAGGTTTATTTGAGTGATGCGAAAATCCGACTCGTAACTGCAAAAAACACTTACGATTTGGCACTAGCAGACCTTTCTAACGCAATGTATATCGCTGGTCAACCTGAATTTAAGGTTGTAAAAATCGATGTTTTTGACTCTTATGATGCATTTTTCTCTCCCGTATTCCTTGAAACACCGAAGGGACAATGGCACAACATTACAGGTCGTGTGAGAGAAAAAGAACTTGGCAATGTTCAAGAATTACCATTTACAATGGAAGAAGCGTGGGAAACTGCATACAAAAACAGCCCTGACTTGAAGGTTGTAAAATCGACAATCGCTGCGATGAAAGAATCAGTTAACGTTGTAAAACGGCAATTCTATCCTGAATTAGGCTTGAAAACAGGATATGCGAATGATAACAAATACAGAGTTCGTCTCGGTTATAACGAGGATTTCAAAAATAACCAATACTTCGTCGAAGTTGGCTTGAAAATGAAGGTCAACGGTATGAAGCAATACAATCAAGTTAAGCAGGCAAATGCACTCGTTGGGCAAACTGAAACTGACCTTGAAGAAATGCAGCAGTTTATTTATTATAATGTCAAAAAGTGTTATCTCAACGTAAAAACTGCCGAAAAACAGATTATCAATTCAAAAGATAAAGTTTTGAAGGCAAAACAAAACCTTGAGATTACGGGCGAAGATTATTACAACGGAAAATCAAATTACATTGAGTTGCAAAATGCAAGACAAAACTACAACGATGCTATGCTTGAATATATCGGAAAAATCAACGCTTACAACGTTTCTCTTGCGAAACTTGAAAAAGCAACGCACAGACATTCGGATAAGGTTTATTCTTTTGCAGAAGGTAAAATCTCTGATCAAAGGAAGATTGATAAAGACAATACTAAAAAATTAAAAAAGAAAGATAAAAACAAAGAAGATGATTTGAATCACATTATTGAAACATTATAATATTAAAGCCCCTGTTCAAAACGGGGGCTTTTTTTGAAAATTTGTTATTTTGCTGATTTTTTTGCTTTCTTTTGCATTTTCCTTAATTGCTTTTGATGTCTTTCTTCCGTTAAGCCACATTCTTTTTTCAATTTGACGTAATATGCTTGCTTTTCGGCTGGGTCAGAAATTGTCGTTGCGTGTTCTAAGCCTGCCTCAAATTTTTGTCTTTTTACAAACCACCCTTGATTTTTCATTTTCGTTGTGGAATGGCAAATCATCGGAATTCCAATAGGTGCAGTTATCAACAAATCTGTCAAAACAATACCGACAGCGAGTTCTGCAATATTTTTTCCCTTGTTCGGAAAACTTCTTGGATTTTGGTATTTTTCAGGAACATATTCTTCCCAAACGGGGGCTTTAACTTCTTCTGTTGTTGTTGGAGTTATTGCTAACGCTTGAGAATTTGTGACTACAAAAGACATAACCAACATAAGTGCTAAAAATTTTTTCATTTTTTTTCCTTTAATTAATAACATAATGATATTTTACGTCAAAAATTAATGAATGGAGAAAAAATAATAAATTTTAACAATCTATTTTATGTATAATTCAGCGGTGTTGTGAACCATTCCTCCCAAAATCGTTGGATAAACATTGCCGACACGATTTCTTATCGCAATCAGTCGTAATGGCGAATATAAGTAAACCATCGGGCACTCGTCCGCAAGGATTTCTTGATATTTGTCATAATAAATTTTACGTTTTTCAAATTCGAGTTCTGATGCACCTCTGTCAAAAATTTCGTCGATTTTCCGTTCAAAATCGAATAAATCTTTCCCGAACTCATCTTCGTTTCTTTGGTTAAAAATGTGTAAAGGTCCATTTGAATACCAAACATTTTTGCCACCGTGCGGTTCGAGAGTGCTTCCTGTAAAGCCCATAATCATTGAATCCCAGTCGAAAGTTCCTGAGATTTTTCCGATTAATGAGTTAAATTCTATCGGTTTGAAATTGATTTTCATTCCTAAATCTGCAAGGTCAGATTTTATCATAACCCCGACCGCTTCACGCTCGGTGTTGCCAGCGTTCGTGAGCAAGTCAAACGAGACGATATTTCCGTCTTTGTCGTGAAGAATTCCATCTTTGTCCTTGTAAAATCCTGATTTTTTGAGCAATTCTTCTGCTTTTGCTAAGTCACGGGTATGACCTTTTGCGACAGTTTCGTTCAAGAAAATCGAGCCAAGTGCTTCAGGGGTGAAAAGTGGCTGACCGACACCGTTTAAGATGTTTGCAACTTCAGAGTCTCTGTCGATTGCATAATCGATTGCTTGCCTGAAGTTTTTGTCTCTAAACCATTTTTCTTTGGTCGGGTTAACGTAATATTGACCTTTTTCGTTTTTACGGTTATTTAAATTCAAAG
>OMSS01000173.1 GCA_900313795.1 uncultured bacterium
TAACACTATTAGTGTTATCCTCTGAATAAGGGGGTTGAAAGAAGTTATTAGTATGTTATAATATAAATATGTTAAGTATAATGCTTTCAAATATTAATTCTTTTTCATCTGACACATGACGTGGCAGTCGGCATTGAGCATTTATTTTTTGGAATAAAGTAGAAATAGAATAAGAAAGCAGGTTTTTGCATGAAAAGAAGTACAACGGCTTTTGTGGCTGCGTGGTGTGTACTCTCTGTAATATGCACTTTGGTTATGTTCCATTTAACAATGGCAGACAACACAAAATTGACTCAATTAATTTTAGAAAATTCATTATTTTTGGTAGCAATCGGCATATTTTTCATAGTATACCGTGACAAAATTGGAATTTTGCTCGGAAATTATAAAAGAGAAAAAGAAATTTAATAAAAAATTAAAATCCTTAACAAAATATCAACTCGGGTATAGTCTTTTTTTGAAAAAAGGCTATAATTGAAGAATGAAAAAAGTTATTGCATACGTTCACACTCACTGGGATAGGGAGTGGTATAGGGAATTTGAAGAGTTCAGACTTCGACTGATAGAAGTTGTGGACGAAATTCTCGAAAGATTGCAGAGTGGGGACTTGCCCGAATTTTATTTTGACGGGCAAACCATTGCAATAGAGGATTATCTCGAAATTTACCCAGAAAAAGAAGATTTGATAAAATCGCTTATCAAAAAGAAAAAACTGTTTGTCGGACCATTTTGTTGCTCCGCCGACCAGTTTTTGACGTGCGGCGAAAGTTTAATCAGAAATTTGTCTTTCGGATTAAAAAAATCTTTCGAATGGGGCGAAAAAGAGTTCATCGCATACCTTTCGGACACTTTTGGACATTGCGTTTCGATGAACGAAATTTTGAAAACGGCAAACCTTGATAAAGCCGTAATGTGGCGTGGAATTGGCGATTTTCCTGCCGATTTGACGTGGAATGACATCAAGACAACAAACCTTCTTCAAGGTTATTTTAACGATTTTTTAAATTGTGACCTCGATTTTGATAAGAAAGCGGAAGGCTTAAAAAAATATCTCGACAAAATCTCCGCAAAATCAGGCGAATACGTCCTTTTGCCGATTGGTGCAGACCATTTGAAGGCTTGCGATAATTTAAAAGAATTGATTTGTAAACTCAATGATAAGTTCAAGAATGAGTATGAATTCGTCATTTCAAATCCACTTGAATACTTCAAAAAAATCAACGACGAAGATAGAATTACCGTCAAAGGCGAATTTTTAAATAACGATAAAACCTTTATATTACAAGGGGTTTACTCCACAAGGAACGACATAAAACAGGCAAATGCCCGTTGTGAAAGAAAACTTTGCGAAGCAGAAATGTTTGATGCAATAAATTCAACATTTTTCCACAAAAAATCTCGACAACCTCAAATTGACTACGCTTATAAAACTTTAATCAAAAACCACGCTCACGATAGCATTTACGGCTGCTCGACAGATAAAGTTAGCAGAGAAGTTTTGACTCGATTTGAAAAAGTCGAAGAAATTGCCGACGGGGTCAAAAAGCGTTGTGTCAGAGACCTTTCGAGCGATAGCGGAATAGTTGCACTGAATTTGTCAAACAGTAATTTTGCCGGAATCGCAACAATTAAAACGACAAAAAAATTGCCAACGTCTTTAAATGCGGTCAAAATCGGTAAGGAACGTGGATTTGCGGACGAAATTCTTTACAATCCAAACAAAATTCCCGTAACAGAGGATTACACCGATATTATGGAATATGCGGTTAATTTGAAAAATATTCCCGAATTTTCGACAAAAATGATTACGAAAAATGATATTTTTGACGAAAATGACATAAAAATCGGCAAAAATTCGATTGAAAATGAAAATATTAAAATTAAAATCGACAAAAATAAACTTGTTGTCACGGATAAGAAAAATCAAAAAATTTATGGCGATTTCATAGAATTCACAGACATCGCAGACATAGGCGACAGTTACAATTTCGCCCCTTTAAAAGACGATAAAAAAATTGTTTCAAAAATAAAATCATTTAAAATTGAGGACAAAAAATTTCTTGCAATTTTGAAAGTTGTCTTTGAAATAAAAATCCCCGAAAAGACTACTGATAAAAGACGTTCAATTGTTTCGCCAAAGCACGACATCGAAGCAAGATTTGCCCTCGGTTCGGGTGCAAAATTTGTCAAAATCGACTTAAATTACGAAAACAAATCAAAAAATCATAAACTACAAGTAGTATTTGACCTCAAAAAACCAGTCTATGAGACGATTTCAGAGGATTTGTACAAAACTATCAAGAGGAATTTTGACCCAAATTATGATTTAAACGACAAAATCCCAGCCTCGAGAGGAATTGAACTCAAACAAAACACAATGCCGATAAACAGGTTCGTCTACTCCAACGGCGTCGGAATTATCACAGACGGGTTGAAAGAGATTGAAATAGCCCAAAATACCCTTGCGATAACTCTTTTAAGAGCAACAGGAATTATTTCAAATCCGAAAAATCCAGCAAGAGGAACGCCAGCAGGACCTCCGATTGAAACGCCTGAACTCCAGATGTTGGGCGAACAAAGGGCAACTTTTGCGTTTTCATTCACGGAAAAAGCGGAAAATCTTTATAAAATTTGCGATGAAATTTTCAATCCGCCGATTTTGTTTTTCGGAAACTTAAAAAATCAGCAATTTATCGTAAAGGACAATGAGAATATCAAGGTTACTGCGATTAAGAAATCAGTCTCAAACGACCTGATAGTAAGGCTTGTCAATTATTCAAACGAAAAAGAACTTTGCACAATAAAATGCAAACAACTTTTCGAAACGAATTTAACGGAGGAAAAATCTTGTCCAACGAATAATATTTTGTATTTTAACCCACACGAAATCAAAACGGTCAAAATCCAACCATAACAAAGAAAGCGGACAATTTTCGAACAAACATCAAAAAACCGATTAAAATATTGATTGTTTTTTCGGATTGAGTCGTTATTATTGAATTATGAGAATAATCGGAATAGACCCTGGCACAGCAATCGTAGGCTACGGGGTAGTTGATTACATTGACGGAGAATGTAACCTCGTAACATCGGGGT
>OMSS01000175.1 GCA_900313795.1 uncultured bacterium
GAGTTTAGGCAATTTATCTTTCAAAATTGCAGCCGCACCACCACCTGCAGAATAACAAAGCATATAAAAATTTTCATATTTTTCGGTCGAAATTGGCATCTCAAAATTCATTTCCTTGTCATAGTCAAAACAAAGAAGATAATCAAAATCCTTTAACAACGGTAAATACAACCGTTCATCCGTACCCCAACCACAAAAAACCAGACACAAGTCCGGTTTCTTGTTATCTTTGAAAAAATATTTCATCAAAAACTATGCTTTCTTGCTTTTTTCTTTTTCAACCGGACGAGGAACATCATATCCATCAGGAAGAGGGAATTCTTCCGTGAAGTCTACTTCACCGTTTGTTTCATAATAAATAGTTTTTGCGATTTTTGCAGCATACAAATCATATTTCGGATGCATTTTCGGGTCTTTTGACTCATCGATTGCTTTTTGAGTAGTTTCCAAATATTCTTTAATATATTCTGTTCTGTTTTCACGGTCTTCGTTCAACCATTCAACGAACGGTTTGTCAGTTTTGATGATGTTACATCTTGCATGCATAAGCCAGAAGTTCGAAGTTGCGTCCAAACCACCTAAGTTCCAAGGGTGAACGTGGTCAGTGTTTGTATATGTCGGAGCAACCAATTTTTCTGCAATAGTTCTTGAAGAATAAGGTTGTTTTTTACCATCAAGTCCACCGTACTTAACATACCAAGCATCTTCGTTGTTCATTGAACTCGGCAATTTTTCAGCAAGTTTCATAAGTTGCGACTTTGCCTTTTCATCATGAAGATCTAATTGACCTGCTAATTCAATGAATTTGCCTCTTTGGAAAGCATAAGTATTTTGTCTTTGGAAAATAACATCAGATGTTACAGTCAACAAACCATCGACTTTCGAACGGTCTTCATATGACAAATCTTCAGCCATTTCTCCAATTTTGTCCATTACCTTGTATTGTTGTCTTTCAAGTTTGTCTAAACGTTTCTCACGTTCATGTGAAACAATTGCTCTGATTGTCATGTCCGGCTTTTTAGCC
This sequence comes from uncultured bacterium, assembly GCA_900313795.1. Classification (GTDB taxonomy): domain Bacteria; phylum Cyanobacteriota; class Vampirovibrionia; order Gastranaerophilales; family Gastranaerophilaceae; genus RUG841. Next base: position 1,025 of record OMSS01000175.1, read on the forward strand.
TTAACTGATTCTAATTTGCTTAAAATTTTTCTTTCTTGTGGATACAAAAATTCACTGTGGTTTTCGATAACATCTAAATAAGTTGATTCATTTGCTTTGTCTAATTCGCCCTTAATTGCTGCAAAAATCGGTTTCGTCATAACCGGTTTGCCGCAATCTGGACAAATAACAGGGTGTTCCAATGAGCTAAGACGGAAACCAGATTGAGTATCTGCTTCCATTTTATCAAATCCAACAGGGTTATTAGTCGGTCTCGAAGCACCAAAATCAGGAATAAAAGAACCATAATTAAATGCAATATTAGACGTTTTTGCACCCCACAAATTTGCAGTAACAGGAGCATAACCTTGCGTTGTCTTCGGTTGTGCCTCAATAGGTTTCGTTGCATTTTTCATATTGTCGAGTTTTTGTAATGAATTAGCCCAAACCGCATTAATTTGCATGTCATGTACCTTTATTGTCTGATACTATAACTAACGAAAAAGCATGTAAATTATTGCCTTTTCGCCGATTTTAACAAGTTTTTCCTGTTACATAAGTTTACAAAAAAGCGATATTTTTTATAAAAAACTCGAAAATTTTCAAATTTTTAATAAATATAGGTAACTTTCAGTAATCGCAAGGAAAAACACTATATGTAACAAAAATAACCAAAATAAATATTTGTAAATTTTTTATGAAGATTAAATTATATTTTTTAAACACTATTCGTGTTATTTGTTGTGAATATTGGGTCTGAGGATTTTTTAACAATGGAAATGAGATGGTGTCTGAAAAAATCAACCTTGAGAAAAATTGTTTTTATTTTTTATGTTTACTTTCAAATATTGTTTTAGTAAAATTAAATTACGTTTTATAGGGAAAACAAAATCGTCCCACAAACGTCTCAAAATAAAAATTTGAAACTCAAAAAATCAATAAGCATGCAAGGAGAGATGTCCGAGCGGTTTAAGGTGCAGACCTGGAACGTCTGTGTGGGGCTCTAACTCCACCAAGGGTTCGAATCCCTTTCTCTCCGCCATTTTAAACGCCTAACAGGCGTTTTTTTTGAAAAATTCATAATTTATAACGTCAAAGCAATAACACAAATAGTGTTATTTATGCTTTAAGAGAATTTGCTTAATATCATTACTGTTGAAACAAATCTGAAAAGAATTTTTTTGAAAGTTTTACAGGGTTATTCGAAAGTTTATTGAGGTTAATAGAATTTGTAATTTCTTCGAAATTTGTCACCCCTAATTTTTTGAAATTCATTTCAAGTCCGATGTCATTAAACAATTTATCAAAATAGACTTCAATATCATTGGTTTGCAAAAGTCCGTAAAGTTCTTCCATCGTTGCTTCTACATAGTCAATGCCACGTTCGTCATTCAAGTTTTCTTGCGTAATATTGGCAAAATTATAAAAAGTCAATTTCGCAATCGAAAGTGCAACCGCATGACCATGAGGGATTCCAAACTTAGTCGTCAAAGGGTACGAAATGGCGTGTGCCGCAGTCGTTCTCGTAATATTTATTGCACAGCCTGACAAATAAGAAGCCTCTGACATTTTTTCGGCAAAGAAATAATCGTCAGAATTGACATATTTCTCGAAATAGTCACGGCACAATGCTATTGCACGTTTTGAGTAATGTTTGCTTTTTTCGTTCGATTTGACTGCCCAATAAGACTCAATCGCTTGGCACAAGGCATCTGCTCCACAACAAGCCTTCAAATATCTCGGTAAATTTTTGACATATTCTGCATCAACGATTCTATAATCGGGCAAAATACTCTTATCATCTAGAGAATGTTTTGAACCATCAACATCAATAACAGAAAACTGCGTTGCCTCCGAACCAGTTCCAGCCGTGGTAGGAATTCCAATCATCTTGGTCTTTTTAATTACTTTAACAGATTTTTCAAAACATTCTTTTGCACTCAAACCATTATCGATAGCGTATTTATAGCATTTTGCAAAATCAATTACACTTCCGCCCCCAATGGCAATTATCATATCGAAATTTTTATCAATCGAATCAATCGCTTT
>OMSS01000194.1 GCA_900313795.1 uncultured bacterium
CGGTAGAGCCGAATACAATTTCGTCCTCGTCAACCAATTCGGTCGAAATACCTGATGTTTGCAAGATTTCGTCGGTAGTTTCTTCTTCGACAATATCTTGCGCATCGTCCCAAGTAATCATACCTTTGAGTCTGTTATACAAGTCCACAACAGGCAATGCGGAATATTGGTATTTCATAAAAATATCTGCAACTGCACCTTGCGGGTCATCAACATGAAGCTTGACAATATCCTTTGTCATTATCTCCTCAACCTTAGCTTTGTAAGGCTTTGTGAGCAATGTCCGCAAACTTAATACCCCCAATAGGTGCTTTTGACTGTCTGTTACATAAATATAATAAAGTTCAAATTCGTCCTGCTCTGCTTTTGATTTAATAAAAAGCAAAACATCTTCAACTCGCATATCCTTGTTGACAGTCAAGACGTGCGGCGTCATGATACCGCCGGCTGAATCCTCTTTGTATGCCAACAATTCACGGATTTCCGTCGAAAAATTATCAGGTAATTTTTCAAGGTATGCTTCCGTTTCATCATCTTCCATTTCGGCAAAAACATCTGCAACTTCATCGTGAGGCATTTTCACGATAAGTCTTGCTGCGTTTTCTTCCCCGATGTCAGTCAAAAGTTCGACTTGAATTTGTGGCGGTAAAAATTCCAAAATCTCTGCCGCTTTATCTTCGTCAATGGCTTTGAACGCTTTTACTCTTTCTTCGGGCTTTAATTCTTGCAAAATTTCAGCCAAATCGGCACAGTGATAACTGTCAAGAATCTCTCTAAGAGCCTTGTCATCATCTTCGTTATCAAAGGTTTCCCTTATTCTGTCCGTTATATTTTCGAGATTAAGCATAATCTATACCATTCCTCAAAGATTATAGCCTGAATTTTTTTATTTGTATAGGTCGAAATTACCTATTGCAACAATGGTTTATGATTGCATCTAATGCCATAATGTAGCCGAATTTGCCAAATCCAGTAATCTGACCTACGCAAACTGGTGCAGTGTATGAATGATGGCGAAATTCTTCTCTTGTATGAATGTTTGAAAGATGAATTTCGACAGTTGGCAATTCAATCGCCAAAATCGCATCACGGAGTGCAACACTTGTGTGTGTGTATGCCGCAGGATTTATGACAATTCCGTCATAAATTCCCTTTGCCTTCTGAATCGCCGTTACAATTTCGCCCTCGATGTTTGATTGATAAAAATCAACTTCGACACCTTTTTCTTTTGCATGTGCTGTAATTTCTTTTTCAATGTCTGGAAGCGTTGTCGTGCCGTACTTTTCAGGTTCTCTTGTCCCTAACATATTCAAATTAGGTCCGTTTATAACTAAAAATTTCATTATTTACTCCGTTTTGAATACTTATTTTCAATCAAACGTCTCGTTTCTTCTCTGACTTGTCTGTCAATTTCGAAAATCTCGTCAATGTCAGGGTTTGAAACCGATTTGTGGTGTTGAATCATGTCTGAAACAATGTATGAAATTTCGCCTAACGAAATTTTTCCGTCCAAAAATGCATATACTGCTTCTTCATCTGCCGCATTCAAACAAACTGTATATGTACCACCCTTCTTGCCACATTCGACGGCAAGTTTTAAGAGCGGAAATTTATTGAAATCAGGTTCTTCAAATGTCATCGTGCCGACTTTTGCAAAGTCAAATGAATCCGTTTTGATACCCTCAATTCTGTCAGGATAACAAATTGCATATTGAATCGGAATGTGCATGCTCGGCAAGCCTAATTGTGCAATAACGCTGCCGTCTTTGTATTCAACGGCACTATGCACAACGCTTTGTGGGTGAATGACAGTTTTTATGCTTTCATAGTCAACATTGAACAAGTGGTGTGCTTCAATGACCTCAAGCCCTTTATTCATAAGGGTCGCAGAGTCAATAGTGATTTTCTTCCCCATGTTCCATCTTGGGTGAGCAAGGGCTTGTTCTTGTGTTGCCTTTTTCATTTCTGCAATGTGTTTGTGCAAAAATGGTCCACCAGATGCTGTGATGATAAGTCTTTTCAGACCTTCTTTGTTGTTTAAGCATTGGTGAATGGCACTGTGTTCACTGTCAACGGGCAAAATTTTGACCCCGTTCAAAGCAGCCTCTCTCATCACGATATCACCCGCCATTACAAGAGTTTCCTTGTTTGCAAGTGCGATGTCAATGTGATTTTTTATCGCTGTCAATGTCGGTTTAAGTCCGATTTTTCCCGAAACTGCCACCAATATTATGTCATTCGATTTGTCCGAACAAAGGTCTACTAAACCTTCATCTCCATAAACGACTTCTAAATTTTTATACTTCGTTGTTAAAATACAGGCACATTCTTGCGAACCTACGCAGACTTTTTTGGGGTGAAATTTTTCGATTTGCTCCGACAACAACGGAATATTGTGTCCCGCTGACAGTGCAACTACCTCAAATTTGCCCTCAAGTTTTTCCAAAACCTGCAAGGCTTGTGTTCCGATTGAACCTGTTGATCCTAAAATTGTTATTTTCTTTACCATAATAATTATTATAGTACCAAAAAGAATTTTTTATCAAAGAATTTAATGTTAATAAAAACAAT
>OMSS01000207.1 GCA_900313795.1 uncultured bacterium
GTGATGATATCCGCCATATCCTTCTGCTCCATAAACTCCAAGTTCAGCTCCTGAATACGGGCCACCTCATCGTTGTTGAACCAATAAGGGGCATTTTGCTCACGCAGCTCATAAAGCACCTGAGCATACAACTGATCGTAATCGATGTTATCCGAGTTGTCGATTTCGTCCTCGTCGTTCTCATCATTTGTCGGAATAAATACCGCAGCACCGTCGATTTCAAACGAAAAACTGTATTCATCAGGGTCGTAAGTAAATTTAACATAGTCGTTAACTTCAATTACTGCACCTAATTCTTCAAGAGGATAAGCAACGTTTTCGTTTTCGTGATAATATTTCAAGTTCACAATGCCCAAACTTGCTGAATCGACACCAAATTCTTTGCCTGAATATTTATCATAATAAACGCCGTCACCATACATAGTTGGGGCGATTGCAAATTCATTAAATGCACGAAATTCGCCAGAATCTTCGCAAGCCTTGTCCCACAATTCTGTTCCCTGAATTACATAACACGGATCACCTAAAAAATATATCCCCGGTTTGTAAGTGACTGAATATTCTTCTAATGAAACGATGTTTTCGACGTTATCCATTTTAAATCCTCATTATTTGTACAACGTTATGATAGTTTATTTAAAACAGAATGTCAAAACAAATTTTAAATGCGCCTGAAACGCTCATTTTCCAGCATCTCAGGCGGTAAGTTTTATTGTTTGATGAACATATCTTTGCCGACTCCGCAAACAGGACATTCGAAATCTTCCGGCAAATCCTCAAATTTCACATTGTCATGCTCTTCTGGAATATATTTCCATCCGCACGCTGTGCATACATAATTTTCCATATTTTTCTCCTTTCGTGCATAATTTATCAAAATTTACAACCAAAATTATCCGACACTTGTCAATTTTTGTGTTGAATATAAGAATTTGATTTATAATAAAAATATGAAATGGTTTCCATAAACACTGTTATTTAATAAATTATTTTTAGTGGTATTGCTTGCAATATTTGAATGTGTTACAGATAAAAAGCCTGCGATTATTACGGTTATACAAATGGAAGATTAAAATACAATATAGACTTGACAAAAGCAGATAAAGTTTTCTACGATTTACTTCAAACAGATTTGAGAAAACCTGTCGGTCTGAATTATACTAAATAGCCCATATTAATCTTCAGTTGCTCATGCAAAAATATTGAAATTATAAAAAACTCCGACTGCATAATGCAAATCGGAGTTAATTTAAAAATTTTTCAGTTTATTTTACCGCAATAATTTCAATTTCCGCAAGTGCGTTTTTCGGAAGTGCCTTAGCCGCAACGCAAGAACGAGCAGGTTTTGAAATGAAATATTTTTCATAAATTCCGTTAAACGTCCCAAAATCAGCCATATCTGCCAAGAAACAAGTCGTTTTTACAACATTTTCAAAACCCATACCTGCCGTTTTCAAAACACCCTCGATGTTTTTGCAAATTCTTTCTGTCTGTGCAACAATGTCGTTTTCAACCATTTTTTGAGTTTGAGGGTCAATTGCAATTTGACCGGAAGCATACAAAGTTCCATTGAGCAAAATTGCCTGAGAGTATGGTCCTACAGCCTGCGGAGCGTTGTTTGTAGAAATAATTTCCATTTTTTATCCTTTAATTATGTTATAGCCTTTGTTTTCGAGTGCTTTTTTAATTTCAGCGAAATGCTCGTGGTTTCTTGTTTCCATAGAAACTTTGAGGTAGCAGCCGTTGATATCAGTATTTTTGCCTCCTGGGTTGTGGTGAACTCGAACGACATTTGCACCCAAATCAGCGATAGTTGTTGCAACTTCCTTCAACTGACCAGGTTTATCCAAAAGTTCGATTGTGAGTTCGGACAATCTACCAGACGTCATAAGTCCTCTATTGATTACTCTCGAAAGGATTGTAACGTCGATGTTACCGCCTGATACAACGCAAGCGATGTTTTGATTTGCAATCGGCAATTTATTAAACATTGCAGCCGCAACAGAAACCGCTCCAGCACCTTCAGCGATAAGTTTTTGTTGTTCAATCAAGGTCAAAATAGCCGTCGCAATTTCGTCCTCTGAAACAGTGACGATGTCGTCAACATACTTTTCGCAAAGGTCAAATGTCAAACTACCAGGGGTTTTAACCGCAATACCGTCAGCAACCGTCGAAACTTTATCCAGAGTATGGAGTTCGTGCAATTCCATCGCATTGACCATACTCGGTGCACCTTGTGCCTGAACGCCATAGACCTTACATCGAGGATTGATATTTTTGATACAAGCCGCAACGCCTGAAATCAAGCCGCCGCCACCAATCGGAACAACAACCGCATCGAGTTCA
>OMSS01000177.1 GCA_900313795.1 uncultured bacterium
TACTTCGTCCTCCTTTTGTGCAATAGAGGTCAATTCACCGTTATAAATCTTTTTCAAGGTGTCATAAATCAACTCAGGAGATTTTTCCGAAATCGCTTGCACCAACTCGGGAACTGTCATATTTTCTGAAATTTGAATTTTATCAGTTTGACAAATATCGCCAGCATCCATTTTTTTGACGGTTTTCATTGTCGTAATGCCTGTTTCCTTCTCTCCGTTGATAATGCACCATTGGATAGGGTTTGCACCTCTATATTTTGGTAAAAGTGATGCGTGAAGATTTATTGTGCAAAATTTTGGGATATCCAAAACTTCTTGAGACAAAAGTTGCCCAAACGCAAATGTCACAAAAAAATCGGGCTGCATTGATTTCAATTCTTCAATCATTTCGGGAGTTTTTGAAATTGACGGTGTTTGCAAAATCTTGATGTTGTGCTTTTGGGCAGTATTTTTTACGGGCGGTTCTTGAATTTTGCACCCTCTTCCTGCTGGTCTATCAGGCATCGTCACGATTGCTTGCACATCGATATCTTCTCTTGTTGCAAGGTATTCGAGCGATTTAACGGCAATTTCAGGTGTTGCAAGAAATACGACTTTTATCATTATTTCTCCTCACCTTCGGCGTTTTCTTCATTGTCATCAACTTTATCGATAACTTTGTTGCCGTTTGCGATAATGACATCTTCCATTTCCGATTCGTCGAGCAAATATTCAGGTTGCACTGGCGGTAAGCCTTTTTCTGCCAATTTTTCATCAGCATCAAATCTGTTTCTGACGTGGTCGATGAACATAATTCCGTCGAGGTGGTCATATTCATGTTGCAACGCTCTTGCCAAAAGTTCGCCGTCTTTTCCTTCGATGACGAACGGTTTTCCGTGCATATCAAGGGCTTTGAACGTAACATTTGCATATCTTCTTACATCCGTGAAAACTTCTGGAAAACTCAAACAACCTTCGCTGCAAGCAACAGGCGTATCTTTTTTTATAAGTTTCGGGTTGATTAAAACAATCGGATTGTATCTTTCGTTCGGGTCGGAAACATCGATTACAAACATTCTCAAAAGTTCTCCGACTTGAACTGCTGCAAGCCCTACGCCGTGGTTTGCATACATTGTATCAATCATATCTTCTGCCAAAGTTTTGATTTTTTTAGAAACTTTTGAAATTTCTTTTGACTTTTGGCGTAAAATCGGATCGCCATATTTTACAATTTTTCTGATTGACATCTTTTCCTACTTTCTTGCTTGAAAATTCAAAATAAGCATAATAACTGCAAGTGCCATTGCGTAAACAAAATATTTCATAATCGATACGTTGATGCACAAAACACCGATTGCTCCGAAGATTACAGATGCAACTGCAAGGATTAAAACTGTTTTATTTTGCGAAAATCCTGCATTCAAAAGTCTATGGTGAATGTGAGCCGCATCAGCCACAAATGGCGATTTTCCACTCAAAATTCTTCTGCACGAAGCAAACGTAATATCTACAATTGGTACTGCCAAAACCAAGATAGGAACCCACATTGCGACTGATTCTGTTCTCATTATGCCCGTAATCGAAAGTGTTGCGAGCAAAAATCCCGAAAACAGTGCACCAGAGTCGCCCATAAAGATTTTCGCAGGGTGAAAATTGTACGTTAAGAACGCAAGCATTGCACCTGCCAAAATGAATGCAATCAAAGGGCTTACCATTTCTGAAACCGATGTACCTGCTGCAACTAACCCTAAGGTTACTGCACTGATTGAAATGACAGAACCTGCCAGTCCGTCAATACCGTCAATGAAGTTTACTGCGTTTGAAACTCCCACAATCCATGCTGTTGTGACAAACCAAGATAAAAATCCCAAGTGGAATGAAATTCCAAATGGAAGATAAACATCATCAATCCTTATGCCCAAACAATAGACTATTGTTGCGATTGAGAGTTGTATAAATAATTTGAATTTTGCATCTAAACAGTAAATGTCGTCCACTAATCCCAACAAGAACATCAATGAACTTCCGAGCAAAATACCCGAAAGCAATGAGCCGTAAGGATAGTAACTCAAAAATACCAAAAATAAGAAAGTGAGCATTGTGCTTAGCCAAACTGCCACGCCGCCCAATCTTGGTACGGGGTGGTCGTGGATTTTTCTTCCACCAGGGTTGTCAACCAAGCCTTTTTTCTCTGAAAAATATATTACGGCAGGAACGATGAAAATCGCCGTCAGAAACGAGATTACCGCCCCTATGATATGTGCTTCTGATAACTGTAACAGTGTCATTTTTTATTTCCTTAATATAACGGGTACTTGTCGCATAATTTTTGTGCTCTTGCTTTTAAATTGTTAAGAGCGACTTCATTATCCCACACGGTAATCGCCGATGCAATTATTTTTCCGACTTCTACCATGTCATCTTCCTTGAAACCTCTTGTCGTGACTGCTGGGGTGCCGATTCTGACACCGCTTGTGATAAAAGGACTTTGCGGATCATTTGGAACGGTGTTTTTATTCGCCGTAATACCTACTTTTTCAAGTAAATTTGCAACATCTTTACCTGTTTTACCTGTTTTTCTTAAATCAATTGTCATAACGTGATTTTCTGTGCCATTGCCTACAATATCAATGTTTTCGTTCATCAATGATTGAGCGAGAGCTTTTGCGTTTTTGACAATTTGTGCTGCATATTCCTTAAATTCAGGTTGCAATGCTTCTTTGAAGGCAATCGCTTTTGCTGCGATAATGTGTTCCAAAGGGCCACCTTGAATTCCCGGAAATACAGCCTTATCAATGCCTGCGGCGTGTTCTTTGCTACACATAATAACTCCGCCACGAGGGCCTCTCAATGATTTGTGAGTTGTTGTGGTTATAAAATCAGCATAACCTACTGGTGACGGGTGAACTCCGCCTGCGACAAGTCCTGCAATGTGTGCAATATCAGCCATTAAGTATGCATCAACTTTATCTGCTATTTCCTTGAAACGCTTGAAATCAATAATTTTTGTTTATTAA
>OMSS01000206.1 GCA_900313795.1 uncultured bacterium
TTTAATTTGTTTAAAACCATTAATATTGCTGATATTCGACGAATTAATTTTCAATTTGACACACTCCGCATGGTTAAAGTTCAACGTTTGTTTGAAGTTACATAAACAATCTTTTTTGTTATTTTTAAGAATTTTGTAACCGAAAATTTACAAAAAATTACATTTGTTGTATAAGTTCGATTTCGTTGCCGTCAGGGTCTTTCAAGAAAGCAATTTTTGAATTGATTTTATCAAGTTCATAAGGTTCATAGAGCCAGTCGATGCCCAATTTTTTCATTTTTTGACCAACTTTTTCTAAATCGTCCGCAGCAAAAGCAAAATGACCGAAAGCATTGCCGTTTTGATAATTGTCGACTTTTTCGTCGTTATCGGTCAATTCAATTTGGAAATCGCCACTTTCTTTGCAACCCAAATAGTAAAGAGTGCAATCGTCAAGTCGAAGTTCTTTTACAATGTCGAAACCTAAAAGTTCTTTATAAAATTCAAGAGATTTATTCAAATCGCTTACTCTAATCATTGCGTGCAAAAACTTCATAATATTACCCTCTTTGACATTTAAAAATATTATATCAAAAATCACAAACTTTATGCAATAATAAAATTATGAAAAATCTTATCAATAAAGCGGTTAAAACAAACAGACTCTCTCATTCGGAGATTGTTGATATTTTGCAGGACGAAACTTGTAATGACTATTTGTTTAAGGTTGCGGATTATGTTCGAAAAATCAGAGTCGGCGATGCTGTGCATTTGCGAGGATTGATTGAGTTTTCGAATATTTGCGGTCAAAATTGTAAATATTGCGGAATCAGACGAGACAATTCACTTGTCGAACGTTATGCTATGACACCTGAGGATATTTTTGAAACGGCAAAACGTGCGGCATCATTGGGTTTTAAAACGGTCGTTCTTCAATCCGGAGAAACTCAAACATATTCGATAGAAACACTCTGCGAAATTGTCAAAAAGATTAAAACCCTTGATATTGCAGTAACCTTGTCGATTGGTGAAAAAAATGAGGACGAATATCGTGCGTTAAAAGAAGCAGGTGCTGATAGATATTTGCTCCGAATTGAAACTACAAGTCATAGAATTTATAACGAACTTCACCCTGATATGAGCCTTTCGAGACGAAAAGCATGTATTCATTTTTTAAAAAAAATCGGTTTTGAGACGGGAACGGGTGATTTAATTGGATTGCCGCACCAAACTAATGAAAATATTGCCGAAGATTTGTTGTTTTTCCAAGAAATTGATGCGGACATGGTTGGATTAGGTCCATTTATCCCTCACCCCCAAACCCCACTCAAGGACGATGTTGGCGGAACTTTTGAAAAGGCTTTAAAGGTCATGGCTCTGGCGAGATTGTTACTTCCTTCGGCGAATATTCCTGCTACAACTGCAATGGAAACTTTAAATCCGAAAGGACGAATTATTGCTTTGCAATCTGGAGCAAACGTTGTCATGCCAAACGTTAACGACACTTTTTATCGGGACAAATATCAACTTTACCCTGGAAAAATTTGTCTTAATGATGAGGCAGAAAAATGCCGTAAATGTGTTGAAACGAAGATTACTTCGATTGGGCGAAGTATAGCGACTACAAAGGGTTTTCGAGGCGAAAAATAGAGTTACTATTTCGAAAAATTTACAAATAAGAAAATATTGCAAAAAAGTATTTGCATTTTATTTTTTTCGTGTTTATAATAGAGAAGTGAGCATTCCTCGATAGCTCAATGGCAGAGCATTCGGCTGTTAACCGAAGGGTTGTAGGTTCGAGACCCACTCGAGGAGCCACTTTTTAAAGAAGAGTCTTAGGACTCTTTTTTAATACCAAAAATTGGACGGATTGGCTGATTTTGGGAGTGGAAAGCAAACAGTTTGATTAACGGTATTTGTCGAGAAATCAAATATTAATGGGCGGTTAGCACTCTGCCGAGAAAAAACATCCTGTGAATGTTTTTTCGAGAGGTGGTAGCGCATCATCCCGAAGGGACAGTTAAATAATTAATGGGCGGTTAGCGCAGATGGTAGCGCATCACATTGACATTGTGGGGGTCGTGGGTTCGAGTCCCGCATCGCCCACCATTAAAGAGAAAGAGGTTTTCGACCTCTTTTTTTTATTTCTTTTTTTTAGATTTTTCAGGCAATGTCCTCAGAATGACATTAAGAGTGTGACTGGATTGCTGCGTCATTTCAACCCTTGCAATAACAGTAAATGTAATACAACAATCAATAATCGTCATATTGAGCGTAGCGAAATATCTGTTTTCTGTAAGATTATCATTGATTCTTCGGGCTATGCCCTCAGAATGGCATCATAGGGTCATTGTAATGACCGCAATTAAAA
>OMSS01000204.1 GCA_900313795.1 uncultured bacterium
TTTGTCCTCACCGTATTTTCTGCCGAAGTCCGAGAACTTTTGATTAGACAAGGCTTTCAAAGGGGTTGTGTAAATAACTTTTGTGCCGTCCTCTAACGCTCTATGAATTGCGTGTTCTGCAATACAGGTTTTTCCTGCACCTGTTGGTGCACAAACGACGACACTTTTGCCCTCGTCGATATATTTTACCGCCTCTTTTTGAAAGTCGTCTAATTCAAAGTCAAATTTATACACTATATTTCTTCTTCCGCCATTATGTCCATCAAGTGGTTCAAGTGCTTCATCGTTTGCTTAAATTGTTCGATAGTAAGGCTTTGTGCACCATCTGATGATGCTCTGTCAGGGTCGTGGTGAACTTCCATCATAACACCGTTTGCACCGACTACCAAACCTGCTTTTGCAAGCGGTTCAACAAGATATCTTCTGCCTGTGCCGTGGCTCGGGTCAATAATAATCGGCAAGTGAGAATATTTCTTGATTACGGGGATTGCCGCAACATCAAGAGTATTTCTCGTGTAAGTGTTGTCAAAACCTTTAACACCACGTTCGCAAAGAATTACTTTCGGGTTTCCTGTTGCCAAAATGTGTTCTGCTGCGAGTAAAAATTCTCTAATTGTAGCAGCAGGGCCGTTTTTAAGCATAATTGGTTTACCTGTTTGACCGGCAGCCTTCAAAAGTTTGAAGTTTTGCATATTTCTTGCACCGATTTGAAGAATATCTGCATATTCACAAATCAACGGCAAATCCAATGTATCCATAACTTCCGTTACAACAAGCATACCCGTTTTTTCAGAAGCAATCTTTAAATATTTCAAACCTTGTTCTTCATAACCTTGAAAATCGTAAGGTGAAGTTCTCGGCTTAAAAGCACCGCCACGAAGGAAGTTGCAGCCACATTCTTTAGCGGCATCGGCAACTCTTAAAAGACCGTCGATGTCTTTTTCAACACAGCAGGGACCGACCATCATTTGCGGTCTGTTTTTGCCGCCCAATTTTACTCCGTTATGAAATTCGATAACGGTATCTTCACTTTGCCCTTCTCTTGATGCCAATTTATAAGGCTCAGAGATTAATTTAACCTCACGAACTCCTTCGTAAGAAGCAACTGCTTGAGGTTGAAATAACTTTCTGTCACCGATTGCGGCGATTACAGTCATGATATCGCCACGGTTCAATACTGCTCTGAATTCGTGACTTTCAAGATAATGTACGACCGCCTGTATTTGTTCTTCAGTAGCCTTAGGCTCCATTACTATAATCATAATTCCATGTCCTTATTTTACTTTTGTCAAAATTTATTTAAACGGCATTTGCGGAAAATTTGGCATATTGGGCATTTTCGGCATTTTTAATTTGCCCTTTTTAGCCTTTTCTTGCAAGCCCGAAAGACCTTTCATCATTTTTCTCATTTGTTCAAATTGTGAAATGATAAGGTTAACTTCGTGTATCGGCAAGCCTGAACCGGCAGCCAATCTGCGTTTTCTTGAAGTGTTGATAATTTCAGGATTATCTCTTTCTTCTGGAGTCATCGAATTGATGAAAGTTTCAACTTTTTTAAGTTGTTTTTCACCCTCTTGTGCAATAGTTTCACGGTTTTCCTTGTTCAAGCCGGGGATAGGAAGCATACCCAAAAGATTTTCGATTGAGCCAAACATTTTCATTTGTTTTTGAATTTTCAAAAAGTCGTTGAAAGTAAATTCAGCCTTTTTCATTTTAACTTCAAATTCTTTGGCTTGTTTTTCGTCAAAAACTTCTTGTGCTTTTTCAACGAGAGAAACAATATCGCCCATTCCCAAAATTCTGTCGGCAAGTCTTGAGGGGTGGAATTCTTCGAGCGGTTCGATTTTTTCGCCTTTACCCAAAAATTTAATCGGTTTGCCGGTTTGATGAACAACACTCAATGCCGCACCACCACGGGCATCGCCGTCAGTTTTTGTTAAAATTGTACCCGTAATTTCCAATTGAGCATTAAAATCTCTTGCGACATTAACGGCTTCTTGACCTGTCATAGCATCAATTACGAGCAATTTTTCCTGTGGATTATAAACTTTATCCAAAATCAAAAGTTCAGCCATCATCTCGGTATCGATTTGCAAACGACCTGCCGTATCAATCAAAACGGGGTTATAACTTTCGTTTTTGGCTTTGTCTATACCTTCTCTGACGACACGTTGAACGTCTTTGCAATCATCGATTGTGAAAACGTCAACTCCGATTTGTTGACCTAAAGTTTTCAACTGAGTAATTGCTGCCGGACGATAGACGTCTGCCGCAATCATCAAAGGCTTTCTGCCGTCTTTTTTAAACTTCATGGCAAGTTTTGCACAAGATGTTGTTTTACCTGAACCTTGCAAACCAAG
>OMSS01000025.1 GCA_900313795.1 uncultured bacterium
ATTCCCTCAGCCCATTTATTACCGTAATCGAACTCGATTGCGTATTCGTCTGTTAAACAATCAACTCTCGTCTTATCAGGCAGACGATATTCGATTTGACCTTTGCAGTATGCCTGAACATAATGCTTTTCCTTGTATTTGTGGTTTTCGTCCTTAACCATTGGCGAATAAACCGTTTTAAACGGATAAGTCCCTGCGTACAAATATCCACAAATAAGCACAACCAAAACAGATGCAATCGATATAATCTTTTTTAAATCTTTTCTTTTCATTCTTCGATTAAAGCAGATTTTTTACAAAAAAGGAATAAAAAATGACAAAATACACCGAAAAACTTAATCTTTTTGAATACGAACCCGAAAAAGACGGAAAAAAAACATTTAACATCACACAGGCACTGAATGATAACTGGGACAAAATCGAAAATTTTTACAAAACCTTTATTACCACAGTCAAATCCGTAACAGTAACAGGCACAAAATTAAGCGTTACGGATAACCAAAATAACAAAACAGATTTTTATGTCGGTAACGTAAAATACAGGGAATACGGGGACACAATCCTTATCGACCCACAAATTTCAGACAATTTAAGTTATATAGAGGATTAGAAAATTATGACAGATGAAACAATTCGCAAAATTCGATTTATCGATGAAAACGACCACAATTTAATGCCTCGGACACTTGCGGAACTTGTCAAAAACGCAAATGGCGACACTCTCGAAGGGGTTGAGGCAAACGCTCAAGTTAACAAAATCGAAACTTTAAAAGTTAACGGCACAATTCAAACACCCGTAAACAAGACGATCAACATTACCGTACCAACACCGCCCGTATATAGCATAATAAAGGAAACAACCGCAGAGAGCGGGCAAGTTGCCACTTACAGATTAACAATGGACGGGACAAAAGTCGGGACGAGCATAAATATCCCAAAAGATATGGTTTTACAGTCAGGAAGCCTTAAAACCTGTACGACCGCAAATCAGCCCGTGACAGGGTATGCGGTGGGTGATAAATATATAGATTTGGTTCTTGCCAACGCTGACAACTCCCATATTTATATTCTTGTCAGGGATTTGATCGATGTTTACACATCGGGAGAAGGGATAACAATTACCAATTCTGTTATTTCCGTAAATAAGACATCATTAGCACAAACCTTTGCAACAAAAACAGAACTAAACACCAAAGCAAACAGTACAGATATTCCGTCTAAAACGTCACAACTGACGAACGATAGCGGATTTTTGACAGCACACCAAAGCATTGCAAGCAAAGCGGATAAAGCAACAACTCTTAGCGGTTACGGAATAACTGATGCCTACACTAAAACGGAAGTTGATGCAAAAATTAAGACCGCATCGAGCAAAATTAAATATGTAGAAATTACGGAGTAAAAAAATGACAACAACAGAAGCAAAAAGAGTATATCTACAAAATGAAAATGACGAAATTCTACTACCATATAGTTCGCAGGCGATTGAGGACGGTGACGGCAACGTCATTGCGGATACTTATTTAAAAACAGATATGTCAAACTTGAACCCAACACAGACAGTTAAAGACACTATTGTTGGTTGGGGAATGCCTGATTTCAGTGCTGGCGTAAGTGCAAACTTACCGTTTACCGCCCCTAAAAACGGTATTTGTGCATTCGAGGGTTCGTGTAACTCGGGGCAATATTTCACCTTATTTGTAAACGGCAATAAAGTAGGGCGTACTCGTGTAACTCGGGGCAATATTTCACCTTATTTGTAAACGGCAATAAAGTAGGGCGTACTTGTGCAACACAACTGACAGGAGCCACATCGACACTGTTATTCGAAGTTCAAAAAAATGACGTTGTCACTTACGCATATAGCTACAATGAAATTAGCAAAGAAATGACATTCTTTCCGCTGAAAGGAGCTAACTAATGTTCAAATATGCCAAAATTATAAATCAACAAACAGGACTTTGCGAAGTCGGAGTCGGCACTAACACTCAGTTTTACAACTCTATCGGTATGTCGGAATTGGACGTATCTCAATCAGATGTTGATAATTGTTGGTATCTTTCCGAAAAATGTCCGCAAAAAGCCGAAGAACAAAAACTTTCGGAAGCAAAAATAATTAAACAGGCTGAAAATACAAGACTTGCAAAGCTTGCGGTCGAAAACGGTCACGTGGTTTTTAAAGGTGCAGAGTTTGAAACAAATGCACAAACCGTGGGCGATTTAACCGCAACTATGCTTTTAATGCAAGCAAGCGGACTTGAAACGTATCTGTGGCTCTCTAAAGATGACCAGTCGATATCATTGTCGATAGAGGATTTTGGTACTTTGGGCGGATTGATTGCAGAATTTAAAAATACAATTTGGCAAGAAAAATATATTGCTTACAAATCCGCAATCGAACAAGCCGAAACCATTGTGGCTGTTGAAAATATTGTGATTGAGTATTAAAAAAACGAAAGGAAAAATTATGAAATTCATTGAAATTTTAGCATTTATTAAGGAAATTATCGCAGACGACAACAAAATGGCGAAATTCAGAGAAATCGTCGCAGACATTAAAGAACTTGTGAACGACATTAAAGACGTCGTCGGTTTCTTCAAAAAAGAGCAAGTGTAATGCTTGCGTTTGTTTCCTCGGCAATAAAGGCTTTTGCGGATTGTTGCAAGAGCCTTTTTGATTTATTCAAACAGAACAAAATTCAGCAATCTGAATCGGCAATGCTCAAAGACCGTGTAAATTTGCAGATTGCAACGGACTTAGCGGAGCAGATTAATTGGAACATGCGGGAATATTTCGCCTCTGACAGTCAGTTCACGATGTGGACTGCGAGGTTGTTTTATGACGGCTTAAACAAAGATGAAAAGCGGCTTTTCCGCCGATTTTACAAGCAAAAAATGAAAATCAAAAAACGCATTGAAAAATTGCAAAAAGAGTTTGAAAAGGTTAATTAAATGAGTTTTGAACATTACATAACGTTTGCGATAGTGTGTATAAGCGTTACGGCACTGGGGCTTTTCGGGGTGATTAAAGCCTGCGACTGGCTTATCGGTTTGAAATACAAATCGATTGCAGATTGCTCACGTACCCGTCACGATTGGGCTGACTGCCTTAAAAAAGAATTTGCAAGCAAAGAAACCGTCGTCAATCTCAAAGAAGATATGGACGAAATGAAAACAAAAATCGACGATATCCACGATGTGATTATGACTTTCGCCGTCGAAAGTTGCAAAAGGAAGGAAAAATGAAACGAATAATTTTGCACTGGACTGCGGGGACGAATTTCCCCAATACAACGGATTTGCGGCACTATCATTATGTTATCGATAAGGGCGGAAAAATCACCGAGGGCTTTTTCCTTGTAAGTACAAACGAGGTTTGCAAAAGTTATAACAACAAAGCACTTTATGCAGCACATACAGGCGGTGGAAATACAGGCTCAATCGGGGTTGCGGTCTGTGGAATGGCAGATTACAAAGGTAAATTGTCCGACACAAAATTCCCGCTCACGGCGGTTCAGGTCGAGAGAATGTTCTCATTTACGGCGGAACTTTGCAAAAAATACGGTATTCCTGTTACTCCCGATACCGTGCTGACGCATTATGAATTTGGCAAAAGTCACCCGAACACAAGCAGTTTCGGCAAAATTGACATCACAATTTTACCGCCGTATTTGTCCGTAAAACCAACCGAAGTCGGTGATTTTATCCGCAAAAAAGTTAAGTGGTATTTGAAAAATAGTAAGTGATAGTTTTAAGGTTGATTGAAAATCGGAAAATATATTAAATAAATTTTGTTCTAAAAAGTTTATTATTGGTAATGTTAGGAATTGAGAATGTTGCCGTTATTCTTTTTAGCAGCAAGAATACGGAGGAAAGATGCAGACTAATTTAAAAGAAAAACAAGAGTATGAAAAGATTATCGATGCTAAAGTGGCATCGCAGATTTTGGGTATTTCTCGCTCGTCAGTTTACAAAATGGTAGACAAAAAACTCATTGACTATATCGAATACCCCGATGCGATACGATTTTATGAAACCGATGTTCTTAATTACCTTAAAAAACATCGAATTAAGGCTGTATAGTGTAAAACTCCGTCGTCATCTGACTTCGGAGTTTTTTATTTTCTAAACTTTTTCAACTTTTTCTTCAATTAAGTATTTTTCATCAAGTTTATTTTTTGGGTGAATATCTAATTCATTTAGCCTTTCAAGTTTGCTAAGCAGTCCGCCTTGTCCCTTAACCGTTTTGAATGCACTGTCAAAAGCAATTGCTGTCGAATTTAAACTTGCTCGGATTTTTTCAAGTCTATCAACAAAAAGCACTAATTTTTCGTAAGCATCTGTTGCTGTTTTCAAAATATTTTTTAGGTCTTTAGATTGGTTTTGTTGCAGCCATGCCCGATTGATTAATTTTAATGTCGCAAAAAGTGTTGACGGGCTGACGATAAAGATATCTTTTGTCCAAGCGTATGAGACGATTTTTTGGTTTGCATAAACGTAACTTGCACAAGATTCCAACGGCAAAAACATCAACTTGAATTCCGGGGTGTGCAAGCCCTCAAGCGAATTGTACTTGCCGCTCAAATCGTCAATCATTTTCATAACTTCGCTATAAAAATATTTCAAACATTCGCTCTTTTCGGTATCGTCATTGCTATTGCAAAAATCAATGAAATTTTTCAACGGACATTTTGAATCAATAATTATGTTTTTATTTTCGGGCAAATCAAGCACTACATCTGGGCGTTCGCTTGTTTCAGAGGAATCTTTAAAAGTTTGTTGAGTAATATAATTGCCCTTTTCGGCGTCATCACGCTTGTTTACAAGCCCTGCTTGTTTTAAAAGATTTTCCAAAATCATTTCGCCAAATTCCCCTCGTGCTTGAGAATTTGCCTTGATTACGTTGGTCAATTCAGTTGCAGTCAAGCCGATTTTTTGACTTTCTTTGACAAGGTTTTCAATTTTTTCTTTGAGCGTTGCAGTATTGCACTCGCCCTGTTTATTGAATTCTTCGACCTTTTCTCTGAATTTTTCAAAATTTTCTTTGATAGGTTTGAGTTTTTCATCTAAAGCCTCTCGGTTTTGTTCCCGAAGGTCGCTTTGTTCCTCTTTTATAACCTTGTTGGCTATTTCTGTAAAATCTTTTTTCACAATCTCCTGAAGTTGATTTAAGACGTCAAGTTTCGATTTATCTGCCGTTAATGTTTGCATTTCTTTTAATAAATCTCTATTTTCTCGTTGAAGTTCGTTTCTTTCCGAACTTAGACGGTCGATTTCAGATTTTTTAATATAATTACCTATGAAAATCCCGAAAATAAGCGTGATTACAGCAATAACAATATTTAAAATATCCATGTTTTCCCTTCAAGTTTATCCAATTTTCAATTTATATTTTTTATTATATAAACAAAATGTGTCAAAAACGGACGTGTTATTTTAAATCGCCGTGAGTGTCCGTCCCACCTGTTTTTACAAGATTTAATTTGTCGGCAATTTTCTTTACGGTTTCAGCAGTATGAAATTTCACAATAGCCCTGTGTCTGCGGTACGGATAATAACATTCTAAGCCGTCAAGTCCGATTTCGACCAAACATTTTACAAAATGTTCGTGATTGATTGTCCAACAACAAGCAGAGTGTGCCAACACTGCGATTCCGCCTGCTTCGTGTATCGCTTTGATTAATTTGGGAACATTTCTTCGGTCAAAAATTCTCACGATATCTTTTTCTGTGTCGGCTTTATTCTTTGCTACGAAAGGTTTTAGTGCGTCTGAACGCAAATCAATGCCATAAGCGAGCAAATGAAGAAAAATTCCTCGATACCAACAGTCAAACTCAATACCAGTGATGATTTCAGGGTATTCGTCAAGATTTATCAACTTATATCCGTCGAGTGTGTTGTGGTCACAGATTGAAAATTTTTTTAAACCTTTTGCTCTTGCCTGTTTAGCAAGTTCATCAGCGGGCAATTTTCCGTCTGAAGCATTAGAATGTAAGTGAAAATCGACATTTTCCCAATAATCTTTTTCATTGTACTCGTTAAATAATCTTTTTATGCTATCTTTTGTTGCGTTCATAGTGTATAATTTTCTCAAGACGACATTATTATAACAAGAACAATAAAAATTATGGCAAAAAAATCCGAAAACAGAATTTCAATGATATTTAACATTTTCAAAGACGGAATCGTCTGGTACTGCAAGTATATGGACGTTTTGCTTAAATATATGCTGTTTCCCGTATTTGGACAAATTATCGGACTGGCATTGATTTTTACCGCAAATTATTTCTTTGTGGTAAATATTCCGCATTTAATCAAACAATATCCGATTTTGGATAATATCCCGTTGGTGTTTACGCTCCTTTTGATTTGTGTATTCCCAGGGTTTTTGGTTTTTTGTAAAGCGTTTTACGATTACATCATCGCAATGGGTTCTTTGAACTCAATGGCGTATGTTTCTCGTGGCGAAAAGATGAAAAACAAACCGCTCGACCCGAAGATGCACGACGATGTTCTCAAAAAAAGATTGGGCAATTATATTGTTTTGATTTTGCTAATCTCACTTTTGGGCTTGATTGGAAGTTTTCCGCTCTTCATCATTCCGTTTGCAATTGTATTAGTTTATTTGTGCCTTGTTTTTCAAGTCTTTATGCTCGAGGAATCTACCCCGCCATTGGCTGCTTTCAAGAGAAGTTTTGATTTGGTTAAGACGAATTTCGGCATAACAAGTTTGCTTTTAGGACTTTCTTTTGTTTTAACGTATGTAATTTTGCCGAATTTGTTTGTCTGGGCTATTGATAAGGCGAATGCGATTGACTTTTTGGCATACCCAATTCATAAATATTTGGAAATTTTGCCTATTCAAGACATTGTTAATTCTTCAATCGCATCATTAACAAGCGGATTGCCTTTGGATATGCCGATTTCTATTAATACAGATGCTGCTTTTAACATTCACGACATTGCTTGCAGTGTAGTTTGCAGTTTAATTGGATTTGCTGTTATCGGTTTGCTTTTGCCGATGAGAAGTTGCTGGTTTACCTTGTTATACAAGACTTTAAACATTGAAAAAGGTGAAGAGTTAAGAAAAATGGATTACAAAAAAGAATATAAAAACAGAAACAAAAAGGGTTAATATGTTCGTTTGCAGAAAGTGTAAAAAAATCGATAATTTTGACTTGATGTTGAACCGAAAGTACGATGGTGTGGGCAAAGTCGAGAAAAATATTGACTCAAACGGAAAATTGACGATTACTGTGGACGGATACTCGTTCGTTCCCGATTTGGATTTTATGAATAATTATGCGGTTTGCGGCTATTGCGGCGGAATTTATTGCTGGGATTATTTAAAGCAGGTGAAATAATGGGCAAATCGGTCGGAAAAACAGAATTAAAAATTTTAAAATATGACGACAAAATCAAACTCAATTCGGGTGTGGAATTTGGCCCGATTGAAATTGCTTATGAAACTTATGGCGAGTTGAACGAACAGGGTGACAATGCGATTTTGGTGTTGCACGCTTTGACGGGAGATGCCCACGCCGCTGGATATTACAGTGAAAGTGACAAAAAATACGGCTGGTGGGACGAGATGATTGGACCTGATAAGGCTTTTGACACGAATAAGTATTTTGTTGTTTCATCAAATATGCTTGGCGGTTGCTCGGGGACGACGGGACCCTCTTCGATTAATCCCGAAACTGGAAAGCCTTATGGTTTAACGTTTCCAGTGATTACGATGGAAGATGCAGTTCAGGTGCAAAAAATTCTTGTAGATGCTTTGGGCATAAAAAAAATGATTGTCGCAGGTGGCTCAATGGGCGGTATGCAAGCGTTGGAGTGGGCTACGGCGTATCCTGATTACGTTTCGAAAACCGTCATTATTGCTTCTACCTCAAGGCTTACGGCACAAGGGATTGCGTTCAATGCTGTTGGTCGTAACGCAATTTTGTCGGACGAAAATTTCAACGGCGGTGACTATTATGATAAAAAACATCCCGAAAAGGGCTTGTCCGTAGCAAGAATGATTGGTCACATTACTTATTTGTGCGAGGAATCTATGCACAAAAAATTCGGTCGACGTTTGCAGGATAAATCGAAACCTGATTTCGATTTCGGAATTGATTTTCAGGTCGAAAGTTACTTGCAACATCAGGGTTTGACGTTTGTTGAGCGGTTTGATGCAAACAGTTATTTGTTTATTACAAAAGCGGTCGATTATTTCGATTTGGCGGATAAATATGGCTCGTTGGAAGAGGCGTTTAAGCACGCTGACAGTGCATTTTTGATAATTTCTTTCTCGTCAGATTGGCTCTTCCCGACAGAACAATCGAAGGAAATGACGAAGGCACTCGTTCGTGCCGGAAAAGATGTTTCTTTTTGCGAAATCCAGTCGCCATGCGGGCATGATGCCTTTTTGCTTGAATTTCAAACCCAAACGGAAATTATTAAATCTTTTTTGAAAAAGGATACTGAAAATGAATAACGATGAGGCTTTACACGCAAATTATAACCATATTGTACCGTTGATTGAAAACGGGACGAAAGTCCTTGATTTGGGTTGCGGTGACGGCACTTTGCTCAAAAAACTCATTGATGAAAAAAATGTACACGGTAAAGGGATTGAAATTAACCAAGAAAACGTCATTGAGGCTTTGCATAAAGGGCTTTCGATTATTCAGGGTGATATTGATGAAGGGCTAGAGGATTTTGCGGATAACGAGATGGATTATGTTATTTTAAATCAAACTTTGCAATCCACACAAAATCCTGATTTTGTAATCAAGGAAATGCTTCGGGTCGGAAAGCACGCCGTTGTAAGTTTTCCTAATTTTGCGTATTGGAGAATTAGATTTTATTTGCTTTTTAAGGGAAAAATGCCGAAGTCGAAAATGTTGCCGTTTGAGTGGTATGATACGCCGAACATTCACCTTTTGACGGTTCGAGATTTTTTTGATTATTGCGAAAAAAGAGACATTAAGATTTCAAAGTCCATTTTGACAAGACGAGGAAAGGTAGTCAATTCGAGGCTTAGAAGGACTTTTGCGGATATTTTTGCAGAAGAAGTTATTTTTGTAATTCATAAATAAAAATACATTAAATGCATGAGTGATTTTTGCCGAAAATCCTATATTCTGTAAGTGTGGGAGAAAGGCAAGTATGGCTGAGAACGGTAAGAGTGAAAATAAAGCACCCGCTTCAAAGAAAAATGTCTTTGAAAAAGGAAAAACGTCCTATATCCCAATGGGACAGTACGTTCCAGTGCATAAAGTTCCTGACAAACTTTCAAAGGAAGAGTTGTCAAAAATTGATGCTAAAGATTTTTTGAAAAAAACGACAAATCCTTTTGAAAAGAAAGACTTTCAGGAACATAAATTGTGTTTTTATGATGGAGATTATTTGAAACAACAAACTCTCGAAAAGACTGACTTGTATTCGTTTTCAGGTAATATGCTCGTAAGATTTTTCAAAATAATTTTCTTCAATCTTCCGATTATTAATTTTTTGTATTTAAAGTTAAAAGAATCGAAAATCAGAGATTCAATTTCAACGCTTAATTCGTTGAATGGCAATGTTGATAACTATGCAAAGCATTTTGAGGGAAGAAGCATAATGAATGAGCAAAAGTATCAGCAGATTTGTGCAGAATTGATTAAGGCGAACAACATTCAATCGCAAATCAAGCGTGAGATTTTGCAAGACTTTTAAAATTTTTATTACAAATCTATAACATGTCTTAAAAAAGTAAAAAAAATTCTTTACTATTTTTTATATTTTCTATACTATGTTTCTATAAAGCGGTAAACAAAGAATGGTTAGAATATCCTCGAAATACCGTGATTTCAAGTCAGGAAGCGATTTTTAGCAGTTTGAATTGATAAGAACGAGGATTAGAAATATAAGATTTATTTCTGGAGGTCTTACAAAATGTACGATAATTACACAGACACACCTGCGAGAATTAAGGTTATTGGTGTCGGCGGCGGTGGCGGAAACGCAGTAAACCGAATGATTGAAAACGGTATGGAAGGTGTCGAATTTTGGGTTATGAACACCGATAAACAAGTTTTGGATCGAGCAAAAGTCGATGAAGCACACCGTATTCAACTTGGTCAAAACGCAACAAAAGGCTTGGGTGCAGGCGGATTCCCGTCAGTTGGTGAACAAGCAGCGAAAGAAAGCCAAGAACAAATTACCAAAGCGGTTGAAGGTGCTGATATGGTATTCATTACAGCAGGTATGGGCGGCGGCACAGGTACAGGTGCATCTCCTATCATTGCACAAATTGCTAAGGATTCAGGTGCTTTGACAATCGCTGTCGTTACGAAACCTTTCTCTTTCGAAGGCAAAAGAAAAATGAATTTTGCGATAGAAGGTTACAACAAACTTAAAGATGAAGTTGACTCGATTATCGTTGTTCCGAACGAAAGATTGCTTGAAGTTGCAGGCAACAAAGCAACTTTGATTGATGCATTCACTATTGCAGATGCCGTTTTGACAAGAGGTGTTCAAGGTATTTCAGATATCGTTGCACTTCCTGGTGTTGTAAACGTAGACTTTGCAGATGTTCAAGCAATTATGAAGAACTCAGGTACAGCATTGATGGGTATTGGCGTAATGTCAGGCGAAGGCAGAGCAGTTCAAGCAGCAAACGCAGCAATCAACTCACCGCTTATCGAATCTTCATTGAAGGGTGCAACTGGTGTTATCGTAAACGTTACAGGTGGTTCGGATATGACATTGTTCGAAATCAACGCAGCATCACAAGTTATTCAAAAAGAAATTGCGGACGACGCAAACTTCACATTTGGTGCAGTTATCAACGAAAACATTATGAATTCAAGCGAAATTCAAGTTACGGTTATCGCAACAGGCTTTGATATGAAACCTGCTCCTGAAGCACCGAAACAAACAGAAAAGTTGAATGTGAGCGATTTTTTCAGTGGCAAAATGAGCAACAACAATAACAACTCAAATACACAAAATGTTGCTCCGAAAGCACCTGCTGCTCCTCAACAACAAGCACCGAAAGTTGAACAAAAGACAGATTTCCCGATTAACTACGGAAATCAACCAAATAACGGTCAAAAGTCGGTTGATATCGACCTTCCTCCGTTCTTGAAATAGTTAAGACTAACAGAAAAATTAAGGGTGACAGAAATGTCACTCTTTTTTTTTGCGTATACAGTAATTGTCATTCTGAGGGTTAAACTTGAAAAATCTATTCTGCAATCGTTTATCCAAGATTCGCTTCGCTCAGAATGATTTTATGGGTTCACTGCCATTGCGAGGACGAACGAAGTGAAGACGTGGCAATCCGGTTCAAACGGAGACACTATCATTGCAAAATTGTTTTGTGTCGACTAAAATTTTCACAGAAGGTGAGGTTTTTATGAAAAAAATCGCAACATTTTTGGCAACGGTAGTAGTAATTTTTTGTGCAAACTGTCTTGACAGAGCGGAAGCGTGGGTAAATCAAGACATTAAAAAAGGTTTAAATGCAAGGATAGAGACAATTTCGCCCGAAATGAAAACGTATTTGGATACGGTTATGGCAGAATTGAAAAAAGGTTATAAAGAAAGTGATTTGCAAAAAAATTGGCAATCTCAAATTTGCTTTCAAATTGACAAAAAAGGAAATGTTTACGACAAAAACTATGTAATCAAGGACGGTTACTGGATTAACGAGGATGTTGAATATGCGATGATGAAACTCAACAAACTTCCCGCTCCGCCGAAGGAATACAAGCAGGAAGTGATTTTCGTGACATTCAAACACGTTCCTTCAAAAACAGAGATATATTTTACCAATGTAAACGAAAATTAAATAAAATTAAGAAGATTAAAATAAATTACATTTGTAACAAAATGACGAACACTCGAAGTTATGCTCGGGGGGTCGTTTTAGAGAAATGTTAAAATTATGAAAGAAAACATTGACAAAAAAGTTGCATGACCATGAGAAAAAGGGTATGATTGAAAAACGCCCCTAATGGAAATTTACATGAGTGAGCGGACAGACAAGATGGTCTGACAGCCAATAATAATGGGGTTGTACGGGATTTGTTAAAAACACCAAAGGAGATATATATACATGGAAAAGATTATTAAACGTGATGGTGAACTCGTAGATTTTAGCGAGGACAAAATCACAGAAGCGATTGAAAAAGCAGGGCGTGCATCGAAGGAATTTGACCATAGTACGGCTAAAAATTTGGCTGCTCAGGCTGCTGAAAAAGCGTTTGAAATTTTGAAATCGAAACAACAACTTTTGAAAACTATGACGGTTGAAGAAATTCAAGATATTGTCGAAGAAGTTTTGCTCGATTCTGCATACAAAAAAGCCGCAAAGTCATACGTAATTTATAGAGAACAACGTGCGAAGGTTAGAAAATTCATTAACGATGCAAAAGTTGATATGGTTGATGAATACTTGCACGAAATTGACTTGAACGTAAAAGAAAACGCAAACATGTCATATTCTGTTCAAGGTTTGAACAACTACATCGCTTCAAATATCAGTAAAAGTTACTGGCTTAACAAGATTTATCCAGACGAAATTGGCGAAGCACATACGAAGGGCGATATCCACATTCACGACTTGAATATTATCGCAAGTTACTGCGTAGGTTGGGACTTGAAAGACTTGTTGACAGAAGGTTTTCAAGGTGTTGAGGGCAAAGTTTCATCTGCACCTGCAAAACACTTTAGAACGGCACTTGGTCAAATCGTAAACTTCTTGTATACGACACAAGGCGAAAGTGCTGGTGCACAAGCGTTTTCAAACTTCGACACATTGCTTGCACCGTATATTTATTACGACAAATTGTCTTATGACCAAGTTAAACAGGCAATGCAAGAATTCATTTTCAATATGAATGTGCCGACAAG
>OMSS01000178.1 GCA_900313795.1 uncultured bacterium
CGTGCCATTCCATTCTATTTGCCGAAACGTTCGAGCCGTCTTTGTAGGCAATCAGTGTTTTTTCGTACAAAATAATTTGTTTTGTATTTTGATTATAAGTTCCTTTTGAGGATTCGAAACTTGCAACAACTTGATTATCCTTGTAAAAATTGCCGACAATATTGTTCAAAATCGCCACCTGAGTAGCGTTATCGTAATATCCATCGTCCGCAAACAATTCCCAAGATTTTTGGTCGTCCTTCGTTTCCGTAACCAAAAGGTTTTGGATAGTGACTTCCTGCTTTCCAAGAGCATCGTCAATCAATCTTTTTTTGAAGTCTTCGGTAATAAAACTTGCGGAGATAAATGCCCACAAACAGGCAATTACAACCAATGCTATCAAAATTATGTAAAAAAGATTTTTTTTCTTCATACCCTTGAACCTAAAAATATTTTACCATAAAAAACATTTTTAGCCCGAAAGAAAATATTTCAACATAATTAGCAAAACCAAAAATTAACGTTCCTTAAAAAATATGCCCTTTTCTTTTGGTTTATTTTTTTCATTTTCAGCCTTTTTTTCCTGCGGTTGCGGCTGATTAATTACAAGCAAAATCTCATCAGGCCCTGCCATTTTGAGGTTATTTCTTGCAATAGATTCAAGGTTCTTCGCCGAATTGAAACTTTGCATTTCATATCGCAAATTATAATTTCTCGTCCTTGCATATTTATGTGCATTGGAAACTATTTTCAACTTTGCCATTGTGTCGATATTTCGCAAAATATTGACTATCATTCCAAAACCTGCCTGCAGAATAAAAATCAGCAAAACAAGTGTCAGTGCCGAATATGCCACTGTTTTTTCTTTGTTTTGAGGTTCTACGATATGATTTTTTTCTTGCATAATTAATTTTCTGATTTTGACATACTTTCTTCGTAAATCGTAACACGATTACGTCCGTTGATTTTCGACTGATAGAGTGCCTTATCTGCCCCTTGATAAAATTCTTCGGGGGTAACTTTTTTGTCGAAATAATTGATTCCGATACTTGCCGTAACTTGCAAATAAGGTATGCCTTTGACTTTCGCCTCACGAATATCGATTTTTGTATTCTGAATATTTTGACGAATACGTTGTGCAACAGCAAGCGTATCTTCGATTTTCGCCATCGGAAGCAACACGAAAAATTCTTCACCACCGTATCTGCAAGCGATATCGTACTCACGGACAGTTTTTGAAATAATTTCCGCAATTCCTCTGATGACGCAGTCACCCGCTGCGTGGCCATAAGTATCGTTAACTCGTTTGAAGTAATCAATATCAAGCATCAAGCCGCAAAGGTCGGTATTTTTTCTGACACTTTGAGCAGTTTCTTGTTTCAAACGGATTTCGAACTGACGGCGGTTGTTCAAACCTGTCAAAGCGTCTAACGTTGCGTGTTTCAAGACTTCCGAATAAACATTTGCCCTTTGAATAGTAATGCCAGATTGTTTCGTCAATTCAACGAGGTAGTCGATTTCGTTCGGAGTAAGTTTTCCGATTGTGCTATAAGCAACCAATGCACCAAGATTTGAATCTTCACCTTTTATCGGGAAAATACCTATTCGCATATCTTTCGATACTATAACTTCATTTTTAACTTCATTTAACATTTTGAAAATTTCTTCGTTATGGCAATTTGCAGGCCAAAATAGTCTGAACTGACCTTTTTCATCTTTCAAGAAAATGTAAATCAAATGCGAAGAGATAAATCTATCAATCATTTCGCCGATTTGCGGAATGATGTATTCGAGTTCGTATTGATTTTCAATAATTTTCGCAATGTTTTTCATCGCATCATAGAAATTCAAACCAGTCGCCATGTGCTCTTGAACAACGTGGTTGTAAATCGACACGGAAAGTTGCATAAATACGACGTGCAAAATATCGAAAAATGCTTTATTGATTTCCAAACCATATCTCAAATCTTTGAACTCGATTTCGATGACGCCAAAAGTCCTTGCCATTGAATAAATCGGGAAAAACACCGTATTCGATTCAGCATTTTTCATCTGAATTAATTCTTCGATTTGCTCATCGGTCATTTTATATTCGCAAACTTTGTCATTATAAACAAAAATGTCCGTACGTTTCTGAAATTCTTCAAAAACTTTGCCAATTTTCTTTTGTTTTTCAGGTTCGTTAATATAAACCCAATCTTTTACAAAATCCCTGAAAATACCCGTATTATAATCAAGTGTCAAAAAATCAATCTTGTTTATACCATAGTACAACTTGAAAAGATTTTCGAACCTTTCCACAAATTCCTGCGAACTCTGTGTTTCCATATATATTTTCGCATTTTCTAATAAGAATTGTGCTTCATTTGAATTCATTTAAAGACCCTCAAAATATTCTTTTTTCGGACAAAATTTCAATCTCTTCGTCAAAAGTTTATCCGAATCTTCTTTTAGTATAACTTTTCCGTCACGATATGCAAGTTCAGAACTATCCATGCCCGACTCGTCGACTCTTGAGTTGAGAAATTCGATTTCGCCGGCATTTACAAGCCTTTGCCTTACATCGCCCAAAACCTCATAAATATACTTCAACTGTGCCGAATCAGCCTCGTTGTCTGCAAGCATACCTGCTTTTTCAAGTTCAGACATTGCCTCTTTATAAAATTTAAGCGACCTTAACAAAAGTGCATAATTGTAATGTGCTTCAAAGTTATATGGTTTCAATTGTATTGCTTTGCAATACTCAAGTCCAGCCTCTTTTACGTTGCCCAAAAGTTGGTTTGTCAAAGCGGAATTGTAGTGAGTATCGTAATCTTTCGGCAAAAGTTTTTTCGCATCTTTATAAGATTCTTTTGCCTTTTTCAAATATTGATTTGATGCAATCGTATGCTCGCCCAAAAATATCGACTTGTTTCTATAAGCAATGCCCATATTGTAATATGCCAAGCCACGATTGGCTTTTACGCTCTTCAAGTTGTTATAAATAAACGGAATATAAAGCATAAAAG
>OMSS01000179.1 GCA_900313795.1 uncultured bacterium
TCAATTTTTTTCTGCAAAATGTCCAAATTCTCCATTCGAGCGTACCGAAACCCATAAATAGACTGCTTTCTATCCCCAACAACCGTCATATTCGGCTCGTCATCGGAAAGCAAACACATTAACAAATCGAGTTGTGCCCCACTCGTATCCTGAAATTCATCGACAATAATGTGCTTAAAATATTTTTTGTAATACGCTCTTACGATAGAATTATTTTTTAAAACATACAATGTTTTATTAATCAAGTCGTCAAAATCAATTAAGTCGAGTTCTTCTAGTTGACGTTGGTATGCGGCATAAATGACCGCAATCAGTTTTGTAAAGCGATTTTCAACAGAAGAAATTTCAGTTAAAAAATCCGTATTTTGAAAATCGAATTTTGGCGTCCAGACGGGCGTTTTAGGAGATTTTCTTGTTCCATGTCTATCAACAAATTTTTCAACAAAATTGGCGAATATTTTTTTATCATCAAGGTTTTTAAAATTTTCATCAGCAAAATTACTTTTTCTGAAAAATTCGCACCAATCCTCTGCCATAATGAACTCATCAGCATAAAAATCCGAAAAATGAGAACAGATGTATTTTTTTCTTAAAAATTCTTCCACAAACGAAGAATAGCAAGGTATTGCAGCCAGTGTTTTATCAAGGAATTCCTTCGGTGTTAAACCAAGCGACTTTACCTGTTTAATAATCGGCAAAACAGAGTCAAAAACGTCCTCCAAGTCGCCTGCTGCCTTGAGTTTCAAGATACTTTTATGCGACAAAATTTCCTTATCTAGATTCAATTCACTCAAAATTTCATCGATAAAATCAATCGAATCGTACTCGCCATAACGAATTTTGCTGATTATTGTCTGATAAATTTCATCAAGTTCATTATCTTCAGCAAGTTTAAAATTCGGAGACAAATTTGCCTCAATGGCGTGCTGTCTGAGC
Organism: uncultured bacterium; assembly: GCA_900313795.1. Taxonomy (GTDB): domain Bacteria; phylum Cyanobacteriota; class Vampirovibrionia; order Gastranaerophilales; family Gastranaerophilaceae; genus RUG841. The sequence goes on from OMSS01000179.1 coordinate 937, forward strand.
ATTTCCGAACAAAAAGCGTGAATTGTCGAAATTCTGTTTTCTTGCCCAAAAGAGTTGATATTATTGGCTTTTAACTCCTTCAAAATACGCTCTTTCATCTCGGCTGCGGCTTTTTGGGTAAAAGTAATGACAAGCAAGTGTTCAAGCGGCTTTTCAACAGATTTATCTCCAAGAAGGTCATTTACCAACTTGATATATCGTTTAGAGATAATTTTCGTTTTGCCAGTACCTGCACCTGCAACGACTTTTGTGAAGGAGTTTATGGGCATTTCTACTGCTTGTTTTTGTTGAGGATTCAAATCTTCAGTCAATTTATCAAGCAAAGTCGTATTCATTTTACTCCTCACTTTCTTTCGATTTGCCATTGCAATATTCACTGAAATCGCAGTATTGGCAAGCAAATTCGTCTGGTGTCGGGATAAAATCGTTCATAGAATAAATTTTATCCACTACTGTCGTTTTAATATTTTCAACAATTTTTTCTTTGTAATTATCAATTTCAGAAACAGGCATAAAATCTGCCCAAGAGTCACCTTTTGCACTATTTTTCGGGCGAACATACAAGTAGCCGACCTCGCTAAGATTTTCTTTAAAATCCGCCAAATCAGGACTATTTAAGCATGCAAGGTAATACAATGGAATTTGATAATCATATTTTTTAATATTGGCTTCGTTATATGTAGCACGGGTTTCCGAGCAAAAATTTACGCCATTCTCACTAAAAAGATAACTCAATTTCGGCTTATCTTTTGAAGTTTTGTAATCAACCAAACGCCAACCGTCCGCATAGCGAATGATTGCATCAATATAGCCGTTGAATTTTACGTTTGGAATTTCTTCAAGTTCAAACTCGAAATGCTTTTCGCACAAGCCTTCAAGCGGTTTTTCTTTGAAATAACCAATTTCCTCAAGGTTATCCATTGCACTCAAAAAATCCGACCGCATTTCTTCAATGTCCAAATCACTCAATTTTTCAAGTTCTTCAACAACATTATTTTCATCAAAGCCTTCATCAATCAAGGCCTGACGGTCGTTTTTGACGTTAAATAAAATTTCTCCAAGATATAAAAATTTTTCTTTCGAAAACTGCTCGATATATTTTGACACAATTAGTTCAAAAACCGCATGAACAGCCGTTCCGTAGTTTGCCGAAAAAGAACTTTGCGTTTTTAAACCCAAAAGTTTTGTGTAATAAAATTTTCTCGGACATTTTAAAAAACTGGTCATTGACGAGGCACTGAGCCAAATTTTATCGTCGGAAGAGAGGACAGGGAATTTTTCAACCTTATCGTCCGAAACAGTGTCTATGACTTCATCTTGGGCAATTTGTGTATCGATTTTTTCAAGTTCATTTGAAACCAAATTTTTCCCATCAATAAAACTCAATTCCTCAAAATAAGACGAAGGGGCGACCTGTTTTTTGTCAGAAAATTTGTGACAAGAGAGTAAAATATCTTCCTCTGCACGGGTCAAAGCCACATACAGCAGGCTATTTTCATCTTTCCACTCGTCTTTGACGGAAAGAATTAATTTTTCAAAATGGGGAAATTTTTGTCTGATTTGAGCAGAAATTTTTTCGTTTGCATCATTTGAAATAAAATACGTCGATTTCGCTTTTTTCGGGAAATATCCCTCTGATAATGCGGGAAGATAGACGTGTTTAAAGGTTTTCGAGGAACTTTTAAAAATACTTAAAAGATTAACTTTATTCTCAGTATCCAAATTTTCGGACAAATCTTTTTGAAGAAGATTCAAAATCGATTTTATCTCGATTTTTTCTTTCAAAACGTCTTTTTTCAATGTCGAAAATTCGGTTAAATCAGATAAAAATTTTGCGAAAAATTTATGGAAATTTTCATCATCAACATCAGCAACATTCGTTGTATTCATTACGATTTGAACGATTTGTCCATTCTTATAAAATTCATATAAATTTTCAATTTTTTTCAACTCGACCTTGAGAATTTGAGCATCATTTTCCGAAAGAAAACCCAAACCATC
>OMSS01000182.1 GCA_900313795.1 uncultured bacterium
TTGTAAAAACAAAAACACCTTGATTTACAATGTCTGTTCTACCAATATCAACAAGAACTGTATCGCCATCATCTATCAAAGGTCGCATACTATCACCACGAGCAGTGAATGCTTTGAGATTTGACGGATTAGAACATCTCATATATCTTGTAATTGTATCTGCTGAAATCCTAATTGGTCTTATATCAGGTTCATCATAAACCACAACACCATTACCACATTCGGGGTTTATTCCGATGTGTTCTATTGTAATGCAGACGTCAATATTTTGAAAATTTGTTGATAATGTGAATTTTGAATTTAAAACATCAAAATATTTTTTACTTAAAGTTGTTCTTCCGCTTTCAACTTGGCTAATATATTGTTTTGAACAACCAAGAATTTCTGCTAACTGAGGTTGACTCAACCTGTTTTTTTGTCTGATATTTTTTAGAAGTTCGCTATCTGTCTGCATATTTACCATTTATTAAGAATTGTTTACATTAACTTGTCTATTACTTGACAATAGACAAGCGATAGACTATTATCTAATTATACAATTAGTTGATAAATTTACTATACAACAAGTGGATTATTTTGAATAGACATTTATTTGTGTAGTAAGGGAGCAAGAATGAAGAAAATTCAAGAGGAAAGGGAACATCTCTATTGCAAAGTTCCCAAAACAATTAAAAAGAAATTGGAGCATTTAGCGGTAGAAAAAGAAACTACCGTAACGGCACTTGTCGAAAGTGCTATTATGAAAACTTTGGCTAACGCATAAGTCAAAAAAGGAATGACAAAACAAGGGAAAACTGCCCCAATGGGGCTTATTTGGAGTGCAAAAAATATGGCAAACGTAGAAATTATCGAAAGCAAAGAAACCGAAAATTTGATGAAAGATGAAAAAGCGTTTTTGTTACTTATCAAAATCGGCTACAAGACCGTATTGTCAGAAGTTTTTGACATTCCGCCCGTGCGTATCGGTTGGGCATTTTTGAGCGGTGCTGAAAGTGTCGGTTTGACAAAACAGGAATACCGAACGGCAAAGAAAAACCTTGAAAAATGGGGCATTGCCGAATTTGAAAAATCAAACAAAGGCACTTACGCCCGAATAATTACAAACAAATTTATCAAAATAACGGAGTGTAAAAAATGCAATTAATGACAAAACTTGAAACGGCGGAGTTTCTCCGATTTAAAGGGACGGACAAACAAAAGACCTTGAAAATTAACAACTGGTTAGAAATCGGCATATTGCCACGTTCAACCACGACTAAACTTGGTCGCTCGGTCTTATTTATTCAGGAAAAATTAGAGGAATTTCTTTTAAGCAAAGGAGTAACAGAATGAAGAAAATACTAAGAAAAATTTTGAGCCGATTTTTCGGTGAAAAACAGAAAAGAATTGCAAGAGTGAAACGCAAATTGATTTACGATATTGCTTGCGACCACTATGCAGAGGAGGCAAGAACAAATGACATTTTGGGGATAGTTGATATTTTCCCGACTTGCAAAGCGATAACGTACACAAAGGACGTAATCCGTAAAGGATTAGTAAACAAAAAGTTCAAATTGTTGACAGAGGTAAAGTAAATGGGTTGCAAGACAGAACAAGAATGGCACAGAGAACGTGCCAAGGGTATCGGCGGTTCTGATGCGGCGGCGGTTCTCGGCAGAAATCCCTATATGACAAATGTGGACTTGTGGGAAATCAAAACGGGCAGACGTTTGCAAGAAGATATTTCGGATAAACCTTGCGTGATATTCGGCAAAAAAGCAGAAGACCCGATAAGAGAAATTTTCAAACTCGACCACCCCGAATATGAGGTGATACACGAGGAATACGGAAACAAACATAACCCCGATTTCCCGTTCATTCGTGGCAGTTTTGACGGCGAACTTATCGAAAAAGCAACAGGGAAACGAGGAATTTTAGAAATTAAAACGACAAATATTTTGCAAAGTATGCAAAAGGAAAAATGGAATGATCAAGTTCCCGACAATTACTTTTGTCAGGTTCTGCACTACTTTTTAGTAGAACCGAAAGCAGAATTTGCGATACTGAAAGCCCGTTTGAGAATGGAATATGACGGGCAAATCAGAGCGACTATAAGGCATTACCGCTTTGAGCGTTCTGACTATCTCAAAGACCTTGAACTACTAAAGGTCAGAGAAATCGAATTTTGGGACAAAGTCTTGAACGATGTCAGACCGAATTTGATTTTACCGCCCATATAACATGACCTCGTGAGCAACAACATGAGGTAAATACCAAAAAGATATTAAATAATCATTTAAAAAATTAATGAGGCTTAAATCGCCTCTGAACACCCTCAAAAATAAAAAGGAGTAAAAATGGAATTTGTTATCACGAATCCGATTGATGAATCGGGTTATTTAAAGTCAATCGACTTCAATTTTGATGAAATGAAAGCCGAATTGTCGGCAAATCTTGAAAAATACAAAAATCTTGTAATTACTGACGAAACCACAAAAGAGGCTAAAGCAGACAGAGCGAAGTTAAACAAACTCAAGGAAGCAATAGAAAACAAGAGAAAAGAAGTTAAAAAACTCTGTTTGCAACCTTACGAGAGTTTTGAATTGAAAGTAAAAGAACTCGTTGCACTTGTTGATGAGCCGATTTTGCAAATCGACACCGCCGTCAAAGGCTTTGAAAAAAAGAGAAAAAAAAAAAAAAGGAAACTTTTGAAAGAATATTTTGAAAACTTGCCAAAAGATAATGAAGTTTCAGAACTCTTCAATTTCGATGATTTTATCGAACCTCGTGAGCAACTTTTGAACGCAATTGCAAACCTCAATAATGCCTATGCAGAAATCGAATCGTGGTTGGCAAAGATTTTAGAGCATCTTT
>OMSS01000184.1 GCA_900313795.1 uncultured bacterium
CGATTGCTTCAGGATAAAGACCTTTTTTCATATAAACACGACCTAAGTTCATTTGAACAATCGGAGCATGCGGTTGAAGCATTGCAGAGGTTTCGAGTTTGTCGATTGCCTCGTCCAAATTTTCGTCCAAAGAAAGATTTAATCCCCAGTTAACATAAGCAAGATACGGAATTTGTCCCGTGCCTTCGGTCTTTTTTGAGTAGTCAGTCAGGGTGCTGTCAAATTGTCTAATCTTATCTGCTAGCGACTTGAAAAAATCTTTCATTCTTTTCTCCGTTGAATTTGCGGTTATAAAGCCGTATTTATCTTCCTAAAATACACCTTCTTAATTTTCATAAATAATATATCATATAAAGGCTTAATACACAATTTTTAAACAATTTGTAAATAATTCAGAAAAATTTTGGATTTTTCCTGTTGATTTTGACTTTTTGTTATGCTTAAATTTAGGTACTGGCGATATGTTATCCTCAAAATGTATCGTTGCGGCAATGGCGAAAATTTCGCTGTGGGGTCGAAATGGTCAAGTATTTCTCCCCAAAGTTGTTACAGTAAAACAAGGAGAACCTTTATAATGGTTAAAATTAAACTTAAAAGAATGGGCTACAAAAGAAACCCTTTGTATAGAATTATCGTTATCAATGCAACTACAAAGCGTGACGGTGCAGCAATTCAACAATTAGGTCATTACAATCCGAAAACTAAAGAAATGAAACTTGACAAAGCGGCAGCACTTGATTGGATTTCAAAAGGCGCTCAACCGACTGAAACAGTTAAGTATCTTATCAATAATGCTAACGAAGATGGCACTTTGAACTACAAAAAATCAACAGTAGAAAAATTGTCAAAGAAAGCATTGGCTAAGAAAGCTGAAGAAGAAGCAGCAGCAAAAGCAGCAGCAGAAGCAGCAGCGGCTGAAGCAACTGAAGAAAAAGCTGAATAGTTTTTGGTTTATTTTTATCGTGCCGCTTTCTTGCAAAGCGGCATTTTTAATAGGTTTAATAGGTAATTTATGAAAAAAATCTTTGTTATTATTCCTGACAAACCACCTTATTCTCTTTGTGCAAAAAGTTTTGCCAAAGGATTTAAGCATGCCGGTTTCTATATGGAAAAATCTATTTCCTCAGAGTTGGATAACGAAGAATTGTTCGATTTTAAGCCCGATTTTGTTTTGTGCTTTGATTTTACGGAACTCAACGAGGGGCTTTTAAACCAAGTTTATTTAAAAAAAACTAATTGTATTTTTATTTTTGATATTTTGACTTCAATCAATCCAAAATCTCAGAAAAAAGATATTTTGGCTCTTGAAAATTTTGTGGGTAAAAAATTGATTTTGACGGCGGATAAGTCAAATTTGACGTCGATTGAGGATTCTATTTATCTTCCTTGTGGGGTAAATATCAAAAAATACAAGACACCTTTTGAAAAATACAATCAAGGTATTTCAATTTTCTCAAACCCTGATGATATCAATAATTTGAAGGTGATTACGGATTTAATTCAGCATTTTGGAAAAATTTCGCTTTTTGCAGACGAATTTGATTATTTGCACAGTTTAGAAAATGAATTGTGGGAAGAAATCGAGGATGCAGAAGTTAAGGAAAATTACCGCAAATCGTACTGTGGCGATGTATCAACCGAAAAAGAACGAGCAAAAGCAATGTCGTCAAGTTTTGTGAATGTCATACCCGCTTCTCATACTCCTGAAGGTGTCGATTTTACAGTGTTTGAAGTCATTGCATCTTCTGGATTTGCAATTTGTGAAGAAACTCCTGAAATCAAGCGGCTGTTTGATGTTGGACGAGAAATTGAAACTTACAAATATACAAAAGAATTGATTGATAAAATCGAGTTCTATTTAAAAAATCCTTCTTTTGCAAGAACAATCGCTGATAATGCAAGAATGGCGGCTGTTAACAACCATTCTGTGCAGATTAGAGTTAGAAAAATTTTTGATATAATAAATAAAAAATTCAAGGAATAATTAGGAGCCTTTATGAATAAAATTCTCGTAATTGATGATGATGAGTCGGTTAATGAACTTGTAAAGATAAATTTGGAACTTGCGGGATATGAAGTTTTTTCCGCAACTGACGGTATTAAAGGTTTTGCAATGGCAAAGCAGGAAAAGCCCGATTTGATTGTGCTTGACGTTATGATGCCTGATGTGGACGGTTACACGGTCGCAAAAAGAATTCGTGAAAATGATGAAATTAAGGATACTCCAATTATTATGCTGACTGCTCTCGGCATGCTTCAGGATAAGGCGAAAGGCTTTGATATCGGGGTTGACGATTATCTTGTTAAGCCGTTTGAGATTGAAGAACTAAAAATGCGTGTTCGTGCGTTGCTCAAGCGTTCTGATAAAATACCAAAATCCGCAACCACTAGAGAAATCTTGCAAATAGGCGATATTACGCTCATTCCGGAAACTTATTCCGTCGAAATCAAAGGAAAAACTGCAAAAGTTACCCCGATTGAATTTGATATTATTAATTTGCTCATGCAAAATTATGGAAACATGGTTTCGGGTGCAAAAATTTTGACCGATATTTGGGGCTATAATCCAGATGACGACGTCGAAACAATCCGTGTCCACATTCGTCATATTAGAACAAAATTAGATAAAATTTCTGGTGACAAACAATACATAGAAACCATTTATGGTGGGGGTTATAGATTAATTCCAGAGGGAATTGAAAAAAAGAAAAAATAAAATCCTTGATTTCAAAGCGTTTGGGGTTTCGGGCATGCTCGAAACCCTTTGCTTTTTTGCGTTGATGCGATTGTGAATATATGTGTTAAAAT
>OMSS01000185.1 GCA_900313795.1 uncultured bacterium
ATAGTCGTAAAACAACCAATTTATTGACATTTTGCTTACAAAATATTTTCCGGTTATCATCTCGTAAAATTCCGGCATTTTATAGACTTTCACGCCTTCTGGGATACTTCTTACCATGTGTGTAAGCCATTGTTCCTCCATACGGCGTTTTACAGCGATAATAACCACTGAAATTCTTTGTTTTCTAATAACTTTTGCCAAATCGTACGGGTTCAAATAAATCGGGATTCCGCAATCTTCGACAAACTGATAATTTTCATCTTCAACATCTGTAAAAAAGCCCGCAACCTTCATTCTCAGTGCTTTTTTATTGATAATTTCTTCAGCAATAATTTTCGCATTATTGTCAGAACCAATTATCAAAACGTTTTTGACTTTTTTGAAGTTAAAAAGATAATAATGGAATAAAAACCTGTATAACTCAAGTGCCACATAGGTTAAGAGCATTGTTAACGCATAATAACAAACGAGAGACATTTTCGGAACAAAGAAGAACAAAAGTGCAAAAGGCACGATATTAAAGAATATCACACCCTCAAACAACAAATAGTAGTTTCTCTTTGTGACGTTGAATTCTCTGATTTTATATTGTGATTTCAAATAAAGAACGATTGCCCCCAAAACAGTCGTCAAGACGACAGTCGGGATATGAAATCTTTGCGGCAAACCGAAATAACGGTACGAAAAATAAGATGCTGACGCAATCGCCAACATATCAAACAAAAACATTAAAATTACTGATCTTGATATGATTCTTCTCATTTTCCCTAGAAATGCAAATTTTAATTATTAATAAAAAAATTATAATATAAATACACATTTATTGAAAAAATTTTTTGCTCAATGTAAACTAATTTTAAAATTTCAAAGTTACAAAAATATATCGAATAAAGCAGTGAACAGTGCATTAAACAATATAAAATCGAATAATAATGTTATCGGTATCCCGAGGGCTATTTCATATTATAATAATTTTCCGTTCTATTACGGATTTTTCAAGGCTTTGGGCTACGAGGTTGTTTTGTCCGATAAAACAACAACCTCAATAATCAATAATGGTTCAAAATACCTCGTTTCAGATACCTGCTTTCCGATAAAAGTCTATGTCGGTCACTTGGTTAATTTACTCGAAAAGGGCATCAGAACTATCTTTGTCCCCTCTATTCAATCAGTTGATTTTAAAATCAATAATTGCAGTAAGGTTAGAGGACTTCCTGAAATTATCAGAAACGTCATCAATGAAGAATTTACGATGATTGAACCGACTTTAGATAAGACTGAAAACCTCGGCATAAAAGACTTTTGCAAAGACACTGCAATCCAACTCGGTATTTATGACGAAAGTCTTATTGCTCAAGCATTGCAAGAGGCATGGTCATATTACGATAAATTTTTAGATTTAACACATCAAGGTCACTCTTATGAGCAAGCCCTTGATTGCGTAATCAATAACAAAGAGCCTGAAATACTCATCAAGACTAAAGATTACGAGGTTTCTGTTGTCGTTATGGCTCACGGTTACAATCTTTTCGACGAAAGAATTTCTTTGAATTTGCTCAAAAAATTGGAACAAATGAATGTCAAAGCCTACACAGGGCTTAATGTTACGGCAGATGACGCTGAAAAAGCGATTACTGAACTTGGCGAAATCAGATATTGGGCTAACGAACTCGATTTGACAGGAACAGCAGGTCATTACCTCTTGAATCACGAGGTCGATGGAATTATTGCACTTTCGGCATTCGGTTGTGGTCCGGATTCGCTTATGGTGGACGAAATCGCCTACCATTGCCGTGATTTGAATGTACCCTTAATTCATCTTACGATTGATGAACATACGGGCGAAGCAGGCTTTGTGACAAGACTTGAGGCGTTTGTCGATATGATGATAAGACGAAAACGTCTTGAGACAATCAGACCTCAAATTTATACAGATAAACAAAATTCAGGCAACACTGAAAAAATTATCAACTATACGAATATCAAAAAACTTCGTAAACAAACGGCAGAAACGAAAGAAGTTGAAGCAAAATGATAACAAAACATTCCTCTTTGGGGGTAATTCATATTCACACGAATTTTTCAGACGGAAGTGGCGATATTAATGCGATTTCGCTTGCCGCAAAAAAGGCAGGCTTAGATTGGATTATAGTCTCTGACCACAATGATTTTTCAGTTGAAGAAGGCCTCTACAACGGGGTAGTTGTCATAAAAGGGGAAGAAATTTCTCCCGATATCGGTTATCACACTCTCGCTTTTGATATTAATGAAAAAATTTCGCACTCAGAAAACCCAATCGAAAATATTGAAAATGTCCATAAACAAGGCGGTTTTTGTTTTGCCGCACACCCTGACGAATCCGATAGCAGAAAAAATTCCAACAAGCCGATAAAATGGCTCGACAAAAAGGTCGTACCAGACGGAATAGAAGTCTGGAACTGGTTTTCAGACTGGGCAAACCGCTTCAATAGCCGTGATATTTTTCATATCGCTTATGCGTTTTTGTTTAGAAAAAAATTAATCCGTGGAATTGAGCCGCAAACAAGAATGTGGTGGGACAGAATTAACAACGAAATGACGGAAATATTTCCCGCAATAGCCGGGTCGGATGCCCATGCATTAAAAATTAGTAATTACCTAATACCCGTTACGGTTTTCCCCTATGAATACTGTTTCAAAACGGCAGCAAATTTGATTTTCACAGACGAACCTTTATCATCAGATTTTCAAACCGCTAAAAAGCAAGTATTGCAAGCTATTAAGCAAGGTAACAATATTTTGCTGAACAGAAAAAAATGTAAAAAACA
>OMSS01000186.1 GCA_900313795.1 uncultured bacterium
TCGGCTCTTTTGGCGGTATGCTCTTTGGATATTGCATAGCAAAATATCCCTCAAAATCATCTGCTAAATTTTCCACCCCGATACTTTTACACAAATTTATCCACTCATCAATTTGTCCCGCAGTATCGTTTACAAACGGCAACAATATATATTTGACCTCGAAAACGCTCGATGTCCCTTTCGCCGCAGCCGCATATTTTTTGCAATTTTCAACAACTCTATCAAAAGCATCTGTCCGCTTTATTTTCTTATAAAGTTCAGAATTTCCGCTATCAAGCGAAATTACAACCTCGCCAACTCCAGCCTTCAAAACCTTCTCTATCGCAGGCAAATACGTTATCCCCGATGACGGAATAAAAATTTTTTTTACCCCCTTTTCGAGCAAAAAGTCCACAATTTGCTCAAAATCATCAAGCACGCCAACTTCCCCACCGACAAATCTTACAATTCCGTCATATCGTAAAACGCCCGCCTCTTCCATATCATTGAGCATTTTTATCATTGAATATGGTTTAACCGAATTATAACGCTCCTTGTCGAGTGCAGAGTAGCAATAATAGCAATTACAATTACACTTTGTCCAGTGAGAAATCGTAATTTCATTGATATAACAACCGTCTTTCCAATCGTCACGGTTCATCAGCATACAACAATTTTCGCATGCCCGAAATGGAATTTTTCCATTCTTTGCTCGTTCTTGCAAGCGATTTTTTTGTGCAACGATTTTTTTCCAGTTAACTTTTCTGCCGTCATAATAAAAATAGAAACAAGGCGACCTATCCAAATCGCAGTTGCAGCAATGCAAAAGGCTATCGAAACCTAAAAAAACGCTCTTCTGTAATTGTTCGCAAAATTTGTAGTACATTTTTACTCCGCAAGTTTATATCGACCGTTTTCAAGCCCGTGTAAAAGTTGCGAAAGATACATAAATTGCCCGTAATGAAGCCCGTTGTCGTCACAATGATTTTTAAGAGCCAAATTTTTCGCCCCGATTTTTTCCGCAAAATCTAGCCAACTTCTAACCTGTTCGACGTTATCATTGAGATTTGGAATCAAAATATATTTCAACTCAAACAAACTTCCGCCCTCGTTCGCCGCAGAAATATACCTCAAAATATTTTCGGCCACCTTATCGAAACAATCAACCTGCTTGATTTTTCGGTACATTTCAGCATTTCCGCTATCGACAGAAACAATCACATGCCCGTATCCACCAAGCAAGATTTTTTCAATCGTAGGCAAAAATTTTATCCCTGAAGTTGGAACGTAAAAATCTCGCATACCGTTGTCATAGAAGAAATCTACGATTTGTTCAAATTCCTCGAGCATTGCAACATCACCGCCAATAAACCTTACAACCCCGTTAAAGTCAATAATATCCTTGATTTCCTCCAGAACAGGCATCAATTTATAAGGTTTTCTCGTATTAAAATAATTTTTGTCCTTCGCAGTATAGCAATAAAAACAGTTGCAATTACAAGCCGTCCAGTGCGAAATTGAAATATCTTTTATCGACAAATCGTCGTCCCATTCTTCTTCCGTGAAAGAATGGCAATTTTCGCAAGCCTTGAACGGAACTTCGCCATTTTTTGCCCGAAGTTGTGCAGATTTTTTCGATTCATAAAGTAAGTTTTTATCAAAAAATTCGCCGTAATAATTATCCATAAACTTAGGCGACGTCTGCTCTTCGCCCGAACAGCAATGGATTATATCGCTATTTGAAAAAAACAGTGCGTTTTTTAATCTGTGACAAAATTTGTAACTCATAATTTTTTCCGATAACCAATTTTAGTTTGTTTACAAACATTAGTCAATAATTGACCAAAATCTGCAAATTTGCTATACTTTAACCGAAAAGAGACTTTATGAAAATCTCAATCAAAAAACATATTTCTTTTATTTGCTTAAGTATTTTGAGTTTCTGTTTTGTTCATTGGTATTTGACGGCACAACAGGTTATTCCTGACATCGCCATATCTTTTTATCACAAATACGCAATCTTCAACCAAATTACGGACGAAAATTTTATCGAAGGTATGAAAATGCTTTTCGAAAGTATTCAAACCGATTCGAGAAATATGATTTTTGCACTCATTTTACGCCCCGTTTGGCTAATTTTCGGAAAATCTTTTGAAGTTTATGTAATGAGCATTTTAGCACTTTTCGGCTTGCCGACTATGTTTGTTTCATCAAAATTCATAACCGAATATGCCCTCAATAATTGTACAAAATTTCCGTGGTTCAACGCCATTGTCCCCTTTTTAATTTTCACAACACCGTTATTTTTATACACAATTTTAATCGGATATCCTGATATTTTGGCTCTCGGGCTTGTCGTTTTGAGCCTTTTTTATTTTTTCAAATCAGAAATTTTCAAACGAACAGACCTTAAAAATCTTGCGATTTTCTCTGGAATATTTTTCGCCTCATTTTTATTCAGAAGATGGATTTTCTTTGTATTTTGCTGTTTTTTACTCTCGAGTGCGATTTTTTATTCTCAAAAAATTCTTCTCTCAAAAATTGAAACAAAAGAAAAAGTCCAAAATTTAATCACATTGATTAAAAATCTCGCTTTTTGTGCAATTTCATTTTTTATTCTATTTGCAATATTCGCAAACGGTGTTCTCCACGACATGTTCGACCCTCAATTCAGACAACTTTTTCAAGATTACGCAATCCCCATTTCGCAAAATTTTAATGCCGTTACAAAATGGATAAACCCTTTAATTTGGGGCGTTTTGGCGATTTATCTAATTCTTTTTTCCAAGACGGCAAGAGTAATCAAGAGTAAAATTGCAAATCAGTCGGATTTTCAATCAGAAATGAATGAAGAACAAAAGTTGTATTATGCAAATATATCACAAAGAAATGAAATTTTTGCATTTGCGGCATTGAATATAATTGTATATTTTTGTATTTTCGCCTATTCTTCAGAAATCTGTCTTGACCACATGACATGGATAGTGTTATGTGGATTGATTTGTCTTGCTATTGCGTTATATTCCATAATTTTGGTACTTCCGCACAAAAAAATTCTAACAATCATCGTGATTATTATTTCTTTGGCAAATTTATCAATCTCTTGCACACAAAGTCTTATTCCGCCCAAAACTGTTCCTAACCTTGAAATATTAAAGGAAACGGAAAAAATAATTCGAGAAAAATACGAGCAAAATCACGATTTTCAATACTCACTTTGGTGTTTTTGGAATGATATTTACAACCCGCATCTGATTTTTCAAAGTGCGTACGACACGGATTTGTTCAACAAAGGAGTATTTCCACCACTTGTGGACACAGAAGCGATTGTTCAAGATTGGTATTTTATGAAAATCATTGTCGCAGACACGATTTTCGTCCTAGAACCGACACAAGATTATCTTCCCGACAAAGACAAATGCAAAATTCTCTCAAAAACACAAGAATTAATCAAAAACAAACAAAGTTTCGGCTCGGCATTCGTTTTGAAAGATAAAAAATTTCTCACAAAATCAGACGACAAAGACGTTTACCTCCTTCAATACGACCGAATCAGACCCACAACAAAGGCTGACCAAGACGATTACAGAGCAAAAATCATCGAGTTATACCCTTGGGCTGACGAGTATTTCCCTGATTATTCTGAAAATATTTGGAAAAATAAAGAGTAACCAATGGCTACTCTTTAAAAAACAAATTTTTGATTTTTTCG
>OMSS01000015.1 GCA_900313795.1 uncultured bacterium
CTTTCAACAACAGATATGCACGGTCGTGCGACAGCAAAAGATGCTTCCACGCAAAAACCCGTTCCGAACTCTATGCTCAAAGTTGCAACAGTTGTTAAGCAAGAAAGAGACAAGTTTGGCGAGGATAAAATTATCTTGATTGATAACGGCGATTTGCTTCAAGGCACACTCGTTTCGCAATTTGCCTTGACCCAAAAAACCGAAAAAGAAAATCCAATGTTAACGGCACTTAAGTATATAAAATATGATGCTTGGGTTATGGGAAACCACGAGTTCAACTACACTACAAACCAACGCAACCCACAACTTAATTATGCTAACAATGCAGGAATTGCCACACTCGGTGCAAACATTGTTTTGAAAGAAGATGGAGTCAACGAAAGAGGAGTTGCCGCAAAAAAAGGTCAACCTTTCTATCAACCTTACATCATCAAAACAATCAACTTTGATAAAAACAAAAAAGTTCGTGTAGCGGTTATCGGATTTGGCAACGCAAACAACGAAAACTGGGACAGAGCGTGCAATTACCCAAATGAACAATTCCGCAGCCTCGACAATCCCGAAGGACTTTTGGAAAATGAAATCAACAAGTGGGTCGAAAAAATTAAAAAAGACAACCTCGCTGACGTAATAATCGTTTCTGCTCACAGCGGCAAGTCAAACGACACAAACACCGTCGTTGAAGGTTTCTCAATGGAATCTCAAATCATCTCAGGCGTTCAAGGCTCAAAAGACGTTGATTTGTATATTTACGGACACGATCACCAACAAAATATTGAAAAAATTAAAAACAAAGATGGTAAAGAAGTTTATATCGTAAACGGTGGCGGAACAGCAGTAACAAAAAGCATTTTCACGATCAACTTCGATAGAAAACATAAAATTTCAAAATGCAATGTTTCTTCAACACCCGCAAATTTGGCTGATTACAAAAATGACAAAAAACTTGAACAAGCAGTAACTCCTTGGTACAAAGAAACAATCGCTTGGGCTGAAAGACCTTTGGGCAAATTCACTGGCGGCTGGAACAAAGTTGCTTCTGAAACAAAAAATAAAACAAACGAAGATTTGCTCGTAAAACAAACAGAAGTAGCAAATTTAATCCACAAAGTACAAATTTGGGCAAGTTGGCAAGACCCTAAACAAAAAGGTGCAACCGTTTCTGTTTCAAGCCCTTGTCTCCAATTAAACAGCGACCAAAAAATCGAATTTACTCCGCAAGATGGCGACACAGTCTCGATTTTGAATCTTTCTTTGTTATATAGATTCAGCAATAACCTTATTTGTATGGTCGATATGACACCTGAACAACTTTATGCTTGGATGAATAAGATTGCAAACAACTTGATGATTGACGAAAATGGTAACCCGAAACTCAGACCTGATGCGTCTCTCCACGGAACAGATACTTTCTTCGGCGTTGACTATACCTTTGACCTCACAAAACCAGAAGGTCAACGTGTCGTCAAAGCAACAATCAATGGTCAAGACTTGAAAACAATAAAAGAACCTATCAGAGTGGTCATGAATTCGTTCAGAATTGCAGGCTCACACGGATTTAAAGAAACAACTGGTTTAACTGAAGATAACGCAATTTGGCTCTCATCACCGAACGACAAGGATAACGTCTTGTCAATCCAAGATGAAATGGCTTTGTATCTTAAACAAATGAAAAAAGTTACACCGAAAGATACTGTCGAACATGTCCAAAATACAACGTGGAATATCATTACAAAATAATTGCATTTTCTGTAAAGATTTGTAAGACCAAAAATAAAAAGCACCTTGAAATATAGGTGCTTTTTTGTGAATAAAAAATTATATTGAGGCTTTAAAATTTTGCTACAAGGTTTTTAACTTGCAAGACGTAAACCGATAGTGAGGCTGGAGTTTTATAGTTACAATAAAAAAACCCCGATGTTGAGTCGGGATTTTTTTAATAATTGATTTGCTTTTACGATTAGAGACTGTCCGGAGATGCGATTTTACCCAAAATTGCACTTGCTGCTGCGATTGCAGGAGATGCAAGGTAAACTTCACTATCAACGTGACCCATTCTGCCGACGAAGTTTCTGTTTGTTGTAGAAATTGCTCTTTCGCCTGCTGCCAAGATGCCTGCGTGTCCGCCTAAGCAAGGTCCGCAAGTCGGTGTTGAAACAGCACCGCCCGCTTTAATGATTGTTTGAATATAGCCTTTTTCGATTGCTTCGAGGTATATTTTTTGAGTTCCGGGGAAAACAATCAATCTTACATCGGGGTGAACCTTATGACCTTCTAAGATTTCAGCCGCAACCTTCAAGTCTGAAAGTCTGCCGTTTGTGCAACTTCCGATTACTGATTGGTCGATTTTTATGTCGCCGACTTGAGAAATCGGTTTAGTATTTTCGGGCAAGTGAGGGAATGCAACCGTCGGTTCGATGTCTGCACAATCGTATTTGATAACTCTTGAGTATTCAGCACCTTCATCACTCTTATAAATTGTGTACGGTCTGCGTGAACGACCTTTGAGGTATGCTTCCGTTTTGTCGTCAGCAGCGATGATACCTGTCTTTGCACCTGCTTCGATAGCCATGTTGCAGAAGGTAAATCTGCCGTCCATATCCATTTCTTCAATAACGTTGCCGCCAACTTCAAGTGCTTGGTACAATGCACCGTCAACGCCGATATCACCGATTAAGTGCAAAATCAAATCTTTTGCGGAAACCCATTTGTTGAGTTTGCCGTTGAATTCAACTTTGATTGTTTCTGGAACTTTGAACCAAGTTTCTCCTGATGCCATGCCGCAAGCAAGGTCTGTTGAGCCGACACCGGTAGCAAATGCACCCAATGCACCGTATGTGCAAGTGTGTGAGTCAGCACCGATAATCAAATCGCCTGCCGTTACAATGCCTGCTTCGGGCAAAAGTGCGTGTTCAATACCCATTCTGCCAACTTCAAAGAAGTTTTCAAGTTCTTGTTCTTTCGCAAATTCTCTAATCATCTTAACTTGTTCAGCCGACTTGATGTCCTTGTTCGGAACAAAGTGGTCGGGGACGAAAACACATCTTGATTTATCAAAAACTTTCTTGCAACCGATTTTCTTGAATTCTCTAATTGCAACAGGGCCTGTGATGTCGTTAGCAAGCGTGATATCTAACTTTGCGGTTATGAGTTGTCCGGGTCTTACTTCGTCCAAGCCTGCGTGAGCAGCGAGGATTTTTTCCGGAATATTCATTGGTCTTGTCATATTTTTTTCCTTTTATTAGTTCGTTTTGACTTAAATATATTATAAATATTATGTTTTTTCAACTTCAATCAATTCTTGTGAAAATCAGGATTTTGATTGCCAAAATGATTTTTACCCGATACTCCTTTTAGGTAATGTTTTCGGGGGAAAAGAGTGATATTTTTTGTTTGTGAGGGAGAATAATGTTGTACGATTTAAAAACGTTAAATAAACCCGATAGAATGAAAATAGCCGAAAAACACCTCAGCAAGTACATTTCTGAGTTAAAAAGACACTTCGATTTTTCCGATTTTCAACTCATTTCTCTCCTCGAAAATTCCTCAAAAAAAATGAAAAAAAAACGTAATCTTTTACCCTTCAATTTTAATTTTAAGTTTTTTCAAAGGAAAAAATAAAAAATTTACATATTCGGAAACGGTTATTTTCAGGAAGTTATGAAGATTTTCCTTTTTTAGCATGTAGTTTTGATAATTACTTGATATAGTTTTTATGTTCTTGTATAATTACTCTCATAGGTATGAAAGGTGTATTTATGAGCAACGAAAGACAAGAACGTCGCAGAAGAATATTTTTAAAAAGAAAATTTTTATCGGGAAAAAGAAAAGTTGTAAAATTTTTATCAGAACAAACCTCCTTGAATGATTATTTTAAGGATTGTATTTCAAAACACGGCGAATTGCCTGCAATTACTGATACTTATTGCAACATAAGTATGAATTTTAACCAAGTTGAAAAACAAATTTCGGCATTTGCAGCAGCATTGCAATTTTTCGGAGTTAAAAAAGGCGATTTCGTCGGAATTTTCACGGAAAATAACGGTCGCTGGTGTATTTGCGAACAAGGTACGATGAGAACTGGTGCAGTTTGTACCCTCAGAGGTTCAAATGCCCCTGTAACAGAACTTGATTACATCATTAAACACAGCGAATCGAAAGGTCTTATCCTTCGTGACGGCAAGTTACTCAACGGTTTGAAGCCTTATTTGGATAAATATGATTTGAAATTTGTAATTTTGATGTTTAAATCTGATAAAGACGATATTTCAGGCGTAAAATGCCCTGTTTATTACTTTGACGACGTACTTGAAATCGGAAAAAATCACGAATTTGTTAAGCCCGAACAAAATATCGACGAATTTTGCGTAATGCTTTACACGTCAGGCACAACGGGCAATCCGAAGGGTGTTGCTCTTACACACCAAAATATTTTGGCACAAATTCCTTCTGTCGAAGTCGGATTTATGTCCAAAGTAGGTGAAAATACTTTGCAAATTCTCCCCGTTTGGCACGCTTATGAACACATTGTTCAACTCTATTTCTTTATGAGTGGCTGCCATTTGCATTTTACGACTTTAACGGGCTTGAAGAACGATTTGACAAAATATGACGTCGATACAATGATGTCCGTTCCGAGAATTTGGGAAGCGTTGAGATTGGGAATTTTCCAAAAATTGAAACAAAAATCACCGCTTTTGTACGGCTTATTTGACTTTGCGGTAAAACTCAGTATCAATTACAAAATCCACAAAATGTATAGCGAAAGAAGAATTACGAACAAAAAGAACGGCTATCACAAACTCTCAAGCCTTTATCACAGATTTGTACGTTCGTTCTTAAAACCACTCCACGTCTTGTTTACAAACACTTTGTATAAAAAAATTAAAGATAATGCTGGTGTTAATTTCAGAGCATCAATTTCAGGTGGCGGTGCACTTTCAATGAAAGACCAACTTTTCTATGATGCAATCGGCGTAAACCTTAGAGAAGGCTATGGTTTGACCGAAACTGCTCCCGTTTTGACACTTAGAAACGTTGGCGACCCGAACTTCCTAGGTTGCTGCGGAAAACCGCTCATGGCAACGGAAGTCAAGATTTTGGATATGGAAACAAAAGAAGAACTCGGAATTTTCCAAAAAGGTGTCGTTCACGTTCGTGGTTTCCAAGTTATGAAGGGCTATTACAAAGACGAAGAAGCAACGAAGGCTGTTTTGACGGAAGACGGTTGGTTCAATACTGGCGATATCGGCTGGTTGACGGCAGATAACAACCTCGTTTTGGTTGGAAGAATGAAGGAAACAATCGTACTTTCAAACGGTGAAAACGTAGAACCTGTACCGATTGAAGAGGCATGCCTTGAAAGTCCTTACATCGACCAAATTATGCTCGTTGGACAAGACCAATCATCAATCGGAGCGTTGGTTGTTCCTTCAGAAGAAGCTCTCCAAAAGTGCGGTATCCTTGCAAAAGATATGAAATCAGGCAAAAATCTTTCGATTAAAAATGAAACTTTGCACGAACTTATCAAAAAAGAAATCGCAACTCACATTAAATCGAAAAAGAGCCTCAAATCCTTCGAACAAATCAAACAATTCGAAGTCATCAACGAAAACTTCACGATGGCGAACGGTATGCTTAGCCAAACCGCTAAAATCAAGCGTAACACCGTTTTTGAGAAATATAAATCAATTATTTCAAATATGTTTGAAGGAAAAGACAAATAGATTTCTAAACAAAAATTCCTTGAGGTGCAACATAGCACCTCTTTTTTTTCCTCTAAAAAGTGTAATTTTGACCAAAACGGTATATTAATTTTTGTTACAACAGTATAATATACTATGTAAGTGTTGAATATTTTCGGAGAGAAAATAATGAAAATTAAAATCAAAGAAGTTGTAAAAATGAAAAAAGGCTGGAGTTTGTATAAACTTGCAAAAGTTTTGAACCTTCCGCAACAAACTGTATATTCTTGGGCAAGCGGCAGAACGCAACCTTCTTATGAAAATATGGACAGATTGTGCGATGCACTCGAATGTTCAGTCGGAGATTTATTCGAAGCAGAACCGGTACAAGAAAAATTGAATTTGATTGTCAACGGTTAATTTTTGTGGTAGAATATCTATTGCCCAAAGAGAATAGACAATCGGCGATTGTTTAGGGCAAAAATTAATAGTTAGATGAGAATGAATTTTGTGTGGTTGGTCGTGCCGCTCACGAATTATGACAGTTAACGACAAGGCAATGTGGGAACAAAATTCGCAAGAAAAATGGTCGGTTTAAGCCGACCACTTATTGTTTTTATAGGTTTTTCGGGGCGTTAAGCCCTTTTGTTTTGAAAATAATTTGTCTTTTGCCTTCGGATTTTTGCTTTTTGAGGCGAAAAATTTATCTTTCTTCTTCCCGTTTCAATTTTCTATTCATTAATTTTTCAAGAATTTCTTTCGGGGTAATATCCGTGTAAACAGCCTCGTAGATTGCGTTTGAAACAGGTGTTTCAATGCCCAATTTTTTAGCAAGTTCACAAACCGCTTTTGAAGTTTTCACCCCTTCAGCGACTGAACCCAATTCTTTCAAAATATCATCAATTTTTTTGCCTTTGCCAAGCATCGAGCCGACCGTATAATTTCGGCTCAAAGGGCTTGAGCAGGTTGCAATCAAATCGCCCATGCCCGACAATCCATAAAGGGTTTCAGGTTTTGCACCCAAAGCAACACTCACACGGACGACCTCTGCCATACCTCTTGTAAGCAAAGCACCACGGGCATTATCGCCGAGACCCATTTCTCCGGCAAAGCCAGAAGCAATAGCGATAACATTTTTCAAACTTCCGCCAAGTTCAACCCCGATGACATCAGCATTTGCATAAAGTCTGAATTTTCCGGCAACATTCAACTGTTTTTGTGCCTTCAAAGCCTTATTCATATCCTCACAAGCCACTGAAGCCGCCGTCGGCAAGCCCATCAAGACTTCTTTTGCAAGGGTCGGACCTGACAAAATTACAGGCGAAACATTCGGCAATTCTTGCTTTATAACCTCAGACATTCTCATCAACGAGGGCAATTCCAAGCCTTTCGAGGTGTTGACCAAAATTTGTTCATCACGAAGTCCAACTTCCGCAATCTGCTTCGAAACCGCTCTAATCCCCGAAGTCGCAATAACCATAAGGATATAATCCGCATCGGAAATTGCCTCTTTTAAGTCTGATGAGATTTCCGTTTTGGGGTCTAATTCAACCGTGACGGGCTTCGTCGTCTTTTTTTCGTTGCGAAGTTCGTCGGAAATATCTTGTTTACGTCCCCAAACGCATACTCTGTCGAAGTTTGGGGCTAATAATTTTGCAAGTGTAAGTCCCCAACACCCAGGACCTAAAACAGTTAATTTCATTACTATTCCTCACTTTCAAACACTTTTCTGACTTCTTCTCTGTCATCAAAGTGAATCGTCTTGTCTTTCAAAATTTGGTAATCTTCGTGACCCTTACCCGCAATCATCACGATATCATTGGGGTTTGCGATTTTTTTGAGCATTTCGATTGCCTTACCTCTATCCGGTTCAACAAATACTCGTTTCGGGTTCACTGTCTGAATTCCTGCCATAATGTCCGAAATAATCAAATCGGGGTCTTCACTTCTTGGGTTATCGGAAGTTACCACGATGATATCAGCCTTTTCATCAGCAATTTTGCCCATTTTCGGACGTTTCGTCGCATCTCTGTCCCCACCGCAACCGAAAAGACAAATCAATCTTGCATCGTCTTTTTTCAACTCTGCTGCCGCTTTAAGAACATTTTCCAAACCGTCGGGAGTATGAGCGTAATCGACAATCACGAGCGGGTGCTTATGAACCGCTTCAAATCTACCTGCAACGCCTTTTGTTTCTTCTAAAACTTTAACAATGGTATCGATGTCGACACCGTTTGATTTTGCAGTTGCAATAGCCGCTAAAGTATTGTAAACACTGAACATTCCGTTCAACTGCAAGTCGACCGGCTTTTCAACATTTTCAAAACAAAGTGTATATTTTGCACCGTGCATTGAAAAACTTATGTCTTTTGCCTTGAAATCAGCATCTTTCTTGACTCCGTATGTCACAATCTTCACACCTTCAGGAACTGCCTCGATAAATCTTTCAGCATACTCGTCATCGGCATTAATTACAGCCGTTGCACCTTTTCCCAAACCTCGAAACAAAATTGCCTTCGCCTCAAAATAATTATTCATCGTGATGTGGTAATCGAGGTGGTCTTGGGTCAAATTGGTCAAAACTGCCGTATTCCATACCGTTCCGCCAACACGATTTTGTTCCAACGAATGTGAACTAACCTCAGCCGAAATTGTGTTAATCCCAGCGTCAACAGCACGTTTGAGTAAATGTTGAAACTCAGGTGCTTGCGGAGTGGTGTGTTTCGCTTCGGCATAATTGTCTGTACTTTTGAACTTGAAGCCCAAAGTGCCGATGAGACCGCATTTTTCATTATTAGCCTCAAAGATTTTTTGCAAAAGATGAGTTACGGTCGTCTTGCCATTTGTTCCCGTAACACCAATCATATTAATGATTTTGGACGGGTAATCATAAAAAGTTGCCGCCAAATCCGCAATTTGATGACGAGTTGATTCAACTTTGATTTGTGGAATATCAAAATCCAATTTTCTTTCGACCATAAGTGCAACAGCACCGTTATCTATCGCCATTTTGGCAAAGTTATGCCCGTCAGAATTTTCGCCGACCAAACATACGAAAATGTCGCCTTTCTGCGTGGTCTTTGAGTTATAGGAAATTCCCGTGACTTCTGTTTCTTTAAAATTTATGCCTTCGGAATTTTTTATTCCCGAAATTAATTTGCTTAATAACATATCCTACTCTTTCAATTTTTCTTTTTGCGATTGATTTTGCCGTTATTTGCGGGCTTTTTGGCGTTTTGAGCCTTTTGTGTTTTTTTTGTGTTTTTATCAAATCCAAAGAATGATTTTTTTTGATTTTTTATATTTTTTGTATTTTTCTTTTTGTCGCTTTGTGGGAAAAGTGAAAACTTGTGCAAAGCTTTTTGTTCCGCTTCAATTTCAAGTCTTTCCGCTTCCAAGTCGGGCAAAGGTCTTGTGCAAGCCTTAAAGCCTGAACCCGGGTACTTATCACTCTTAAGGTTCAAAATTCTTGCTACTTGTTTTGCAACTTCCGCAAAGACAGGAACAGCAACGGTTGAACCCCAAATCTCCCATCCTTTTGCGGAGTCGACTACGACATAAATAACAACTTGCGGGTCAGATGCTGGCATATAGCCGATTGCCGAGGTGTAAAGTTTGTCGGTATAACCCTTTGCACCTTCCATTGTTTTTCTTGATGTACCTGTTTTTGAGGCAACTTGATAATTTGACAAATTCAACGGCAACTTCGTTCTTGAGGTACTTTTTGTCAAAAATTCAGTTACAAGTCGTGCCTGTTCAGGTTGCATTACACGAACTTTTTTAACGTGTTTAGGAAGTTCTTCTTCGGGGTATTTAACGACGTGAGGAGTAACTTTCAAACCATCGTTTGCGATTGCTGCAATAGCGGAAATCATTTGTATGCAAGTAACCGAAGCACCGTAGCCATAACCCATTGAGGCATGTCTTGACATATCCCAAGTTTCAGGTTTCGGCAAAAGACCCGTCGATTCCCCCGGAAGGTCAATTCCCGTTTTTTGACCAATACCGAACTTATACAAACTGTTATAAAATTCTCTCGGTGTCATCAAAAGTGCAACCTTCAAACTGCCGACGTTACTTGAGTGTTGGAACAAATATTCCATATTGATATCCCCAGGGTAAGGGAATTTGTGGTAGTCGTAGTTTGAAATTGTCCAGCCGCCGATTTCAACCCGTCCTGAGTCACAAACCGTTGAATCTCTATGGATTTTGCCATTCGCAACAGCAGATGCAACCGTCAAAACCTTAAATGTTGACCCAGGGGGGAATACGTCTGAAAGTGTCCAGTTTTTAAGTTGTGTATATGTTGCCGCCTTGAAGTCGTTCGGGTTATATGTAGGATATACCGCATAGCCCAAGATTTCGCCATTGTTCGGATTCATAACAATTACCGCACCTCTTAAGGCTTGTTTTTCCATAATCATTTTCAAAAGTTCGCTTTCGCAAACGTGTTGAATAGCCGAATCGATAGTCAATGTAACCGTTTTACCGATTGTCGGAGAAGTGATTTTTTCAGGGTCAGTTTTGAAATCGTAAATAACATCGCCCCCACGAGTCGTCTCAATCACGATGTCTTTATCAACTTTTTCAAGTTCCTTTTTCATCGTAAACTCAACGCCCGCAGCAACGTCCGCATCAGCATTATAATAGCCCAAAATGTGTGCTGCCATTGTGTCTTGAGGATATACACGGCAATTTTTTCTATCCGTACTAATTTCCCGAAGTCCCAATTTACGCATATTTTCAACAGTCGGACGGTCAATGTCTTTTTTCAAAAGAATGATATTATTAGGATTATTTTTGATAATCGATACAACTTCAGACTCAGTCATACCAAGGTATTTAGCGATTTTTTGTGCAATTTCCTCGGGAGTATGATCCATATATTGTCTATGAACGTAAACGTTATAAGAAAGTTGGTCAGATGCAAGTTTTATACCATTTCTATCCAAAATCGAGCCACGCATGATGAATTTTTTCGCAATACGTTGAGCCTTGGCTTTCTTCGCATAATGTTTAATATCAAGAATTTGCACCCCAAACAAATAAATCGCCAAAAGTGCTGCAAAAACAGTGAAGATAATCTTCAACCACCTTAGTCGATTATTAAACATTTTCATTCTGTCTAAGTTATTATTATTATTTGCCATTATTTTTGCTTTCGCAGTAAAAATCCCCGTTGGGCTAACCCCTGTAATCATAGCACAATGCGTAAAATCGGGTGAAAAGTTAATCTATCTTAATCAAAGCAAAAATTTTTCGAACTTATCCTAAAAACCCAATGACCATCTATAATAATTCGGATAGAAGTTTTTCTTTTTGACGGGTTTATTGCTTACGGGCAATTCTTCCCCCATTTCAATAACTTCAGTCGCCGTATCGAGGTTGCCGTGCTGCTTTACAAGGCTTTCCACATTATGATACGACATCAAATTATCCATCTTGTTTTGAAGTTCGATATTTTCATTATTAAGTTTAATCGTCTCACTGCTCAATTTCGATAAACGAACCTGCAAAAGTGTTGTAACATAATAACTCAAAAACATTACAATCATTATCACCGCAAGCAATCGACAAAGCGATTTATTGAGTTTCGAAAGGGTATGTTTTGGTTGCTTTCTTTCGTATTCTTCAGGTGTCAAAATCTGCTCCTTACTTAATAACTTTTGCAAATCTTAATTTCGCCGAACGTGACGGTGGATTGACCTTTAACTCCTCCTCCGATGCAGTCAAAGGCTTTTTCGTCAAGATTTCCAACTTTCCGCCTTCATGAAATCTCGCCGAATTGTCTCGGAAAAAATTTTTCACAATCCTATCTTCCGCAGAATGAAATGTTACTGCCGAAATTATAGCACCTATTTCCAAAACGGGCAGAATATTTCTTAATGTATCTTTTATGTTCTCAAGTTCTCCATTAACCTCAATGCGAATTGCTTGAAAAACCCTCGTTGCAGGGTGGATTTTGCTCTTTATCCTCGGGGTTGAATTAATTATCAAATCCGAAAGTTCGCTCGTCGTCTCAATCGACGATTTTCTCCTCGTTTCGACAATCGCTTTTGCAATTCTTTTCGAAAATCTTTCTTCCCCATATTCACTGAAAATTCTGACCAAATCGTCCTCACGATAGCCATTTACGACATCATAAGCCGAAAAATCAGCATCTTGATTAAATCTCATATCCAACGGTGCATCTTTTTGAAACGAAAAGCCTCGTTCTCCGTTCGTCAACTGATAAAACGATGCCCCAAAGTCATAAACGACACCACCGGTTATCTTTTTAACGCCCATTTCATCAAGGTGTTCACAAATATTAACGTGACTATCCTTGATAATCTTAACATTGGCAAACTCTTGCAAACGTTCGCTTGCAGCCTTAATAGCATCGTTGTCAACATCAAATGAGAACAATTTACCGTCAGGCAAAATCTTTTTCGCAATAATCGCTGAATATCCGCCGCCGCCTAAAGTTGCATCAACATAAACTTTTCCGCTCTCAAGACAAAGTGCATCTGTCGCCTCTTTTGCCATTACGGGAAAATGTTTAAATTCAGCCATTATTCTTCAATCTCTGCAAGTTTTTCTAACTTCAACTTTTGGTCATGTTCCATGAGCAAGTCAATCAACTCGTCCAAATCGCCGTCAATAACCGTCCAAACGTTGAGGTTGTGATTAATTCTGTGGTCAGTCAATCTTCCTTGAGGGAAATTGTAAGTTCTGATACGTTCCGAACGGTCACCGGTACCGACTTGTGAACGTCTCAAGTCCGTAATCTCCTGCATTTGCTTTTGGCGTTCCAAATCGTACAATTTAGCCTTCAAAATCTGCATTGCACGCTCTTTGTTTTGCAACTGTGAACGTTCTTCCGTACAGAAAATCATAATTCCTGTCGGTTTGTGATAAAGTCTTGCAGCCGTTTCAACCTTGTTTACATTTTGTCCGCCTGCACCACCGGATCGTGCCGTCGACATTTCTATATCTTCCGGACGAATTTCGACTTCAACATCGTCAACTTCAGGCATTACCGCAACTGTTGCTGTCGAAGTGTGCACTCTGCCTTGAGATTCCGTTTCAGGAACTCTTTGAACTCTGTGTACTCCTGATTCGTATTTCAATCTTCTATAAATGCTATCACCCTTAACAGAGATGATAACTTCCGATACACCGCCCATTTCGGATTCTGTCTTTGACAAAACTTCTGTCTTCCAACCCATTTTATCAGCGTATCTCATATACATTCTCATCAAGTCGCCTGCGAAAATGTTCGCTTCGTCACCACCTGCTGAACCTCTGATTTCAAGCATAATGTCCTTATCGTCCATCGGGTCACGGGGCAACAAAAGAACCTTCATCTTTTCAGAATATTCTTCAATCTTCTTTTCATTTTCAGCAATCTCAGCCTTCAAAAAGCCTCTCATCTCCTCATCGGTTTCACCGTGAAGCATTTCTTCGCCGTCGTCGATTGCCTTTTTAGCCTCTTGCCATTGGTGATAAAGTTCTACGGTTTCTTCCATTGACTTTCTTTGTTTCGAAAGGTCACGAAATTTGTTGTAATCTTGGATTACTTCGGGCTTGCTTAAAATTTCACCCAATTCGGTATATTTTTCTTCAATCTTTTTGATTTTATCGAGCATTTCTTCCATTAATCAAGTCCTCTTTTTGCCTTTCGTCCGCAAGATTTATCTTCGTCACAAAAGCCTATTTTTTCACATTTCGGTACTAAATATTCCTTAAGCCACGGTTCTGTTTTGATGAGTTCATCACACATCATCTTTACCATAGCCCTGATTTCAGCTTGTGCTCTCGTGCAAAGTCTCAAATTCGAAAGGTGAATTAATTCTCGCAAATTTAAACTTGCAACCATTGACGTCGCTGTTGCGTTGGGCAAAATCATTCTCGCATCTTCAGCTTTGATGCCCTTTTCCGTCATTTCGATGTAAAACTTCGTCGTCGCTGCCATGAAATCATCGTACTTCTTCGCAAGTTCTTCGTCCTTTGCGACAGAAGTGGGTACAATGTAATCAAATTGGTCTTTTTCCTGAACATAACGTTGCGATTTTTGCGAAAATGACATCAATCTGTGTCTCACAAATTGGTGCGAACATGCCCGTGAAATTCCACTAATAGCGTATGAAACCTGAATGTGTTCGATTGTGCTGTAATGGCCTGATGAAATGACCCTTTTAACTAATTTTAAGGCCTTTTCAGGGTCGTTAGCACTTTCGCTCTCGTTAATATTAATCGGAGAATCAGCAGAATAACAAGTTCTGCAAGCCGTATAAATTGTTTGGAGCATATTTTCGGGCTTGGAGATAATTTTGACCTGCGGAGTGACCTTGTGATTTGACATTGTAACCTCTTTTATACGCAAATACCCGCCTTAGAGGTGCGGGTATCTTTGAAAAACCGCTATGCGGCTTTCTTACAACACTTATTTTTGTTGGTAACGTTTTTTGAATCTTTCAACACGTCCTTCTGTGTCAACGATTTTTTGGTTACCTGTGTAGAACGGGTGACAGTGGTTGCAAATTTCAACCGTAAGATTGTCTTGAATTGAACCGGTTTCAATTTCATTACCGCATACACATTTGATAACTGTTTTTTTGTAATCCGGATGAATATCTTTTTTCATGATTTTCTCAGTTTGCATACAAAA
>OMSS01000193.1 GCA_900313795.1 uncultured bacterium
ATTGTCAGACAGGTTAACATTCCGACATTCACTAAAGAAGGTACTTTAGAGGCTGCAAAGGCTGAAATTGACAGAATTGCAGAGGACGGAATTTATAATGGTATTTTGTTAATGCCTATGGAAGGTACTTATGGCGAAAACTGGGGCTATGACGGCGTTGACAAGTATGCAGTTTCAAGAGGTGTCTCATCAGAAGAAGGAAAAGAAGATGCCACTGTTAGAAACGATTCTTTAAAAGATTTAATCAACTATGCACACTCAAAGAATTTAAACGTAGGTATGGATTGGGTTCCGAGCCACATTTTTAAATCAGGTCCGTCAGATGCAGATGCAAAAGAATTTGGTATAACAAATGGTGAAAAAATGTCAGGTAACAACCTTGCAGACCTTGCACCGTACGAAAAACCAGGTAAATGGGGAGGTAATCAATTTAACCTTGAAGATACAGACCAATCTGTACGCTCGAATGTTCGAGATTACGTTGTGAATATGCCTATGAACTGGGTTGACAATTATCACATCGACTTTTTGCGTGCTGACCAAACTCCTGAAATGGGTTCGAATTTTGCAATGAAACAGGTTGCACAAGAAGTTCGTTTCCATTTCCCACACACAGTTATTCACTGGGAAGACCATAGAACTCAAGATGGCCTGACGAGGAATTTGACAGAACAAGAATTGCCATACGGCGATGTGTCTAAGCACTTAGATGCTATTGCAAGAACAGATGCAAACAATGCTTCGCTTGAAAACATCGGCGGAAATGAGCATTGGGACTTCGCATTCTCACACGCAGTTGAAGCAGTAATGCTAGATAGAGAAGTTATGGGTTATTACCCGTCAATGCAAACTTTGGCTAATAATATCAAGGATATCGGCGGTACGAAATATTTCATGAGCCACGATGAAATCGGTAATGATTCAGGCTCAAGACTTATGACGAAAATTATTCATAAGGATTTGCAAGTTACAAACCACCTCGACGATAGAGCAGGCGAAACACCTGCGGCTAAGCACATTAGAAGTGTTGATACCGTAATGGAAATGTTTGAAGCACACGAATTTAATCGTGATAATTGGGATTCAGAATTTTCAAGAATTTGTAAAAAGAACGGTTTGAGCGGAATTTCAAAAGAACAAATGTCTGCTGAAATTGAGCATGCAAAAGATAAACACAAAGAAGCAATCGGATTGTTGTTTATGGTTCCAGGCTCAAAAATGATTTTTCAGGGCGATGCTTACGGTGAAATCAATCCGTTCAGATTTACTCGTGAACAGGCTGTTGATGAACCAAATATTGAAAAAGAAAAGGGTTATAACTTTGACCAATCGTTCGAAAAATCGAAAATCGACCCTGAAAACCACACGATAGAAGGTATTCATAAACTTTCTCAAGCAATGGCTGATTTGGTTAAGAGAAATCCCGCATTGCAAGATGTTCAAGGTATGGAATATCTCGATGCAATGACACCACTTGTTGATGAACAAAATAAAGTCATGGCGATTAAGAGATTTGACCTCGAGGGCAATGAAGTTGTTGCACTTTATAACTTCGGTGATAGACCGCTTGAAAATTATGGATTGAATAACCCGATGGCAGTGCTGAATAATGGCGGCAACTGGAAAGAAACGATTAACTCGAATGATACGGAATTTGGCGGTACAGGGGCTTATCAAAACGACGGAACGTACTGTGCAAATTATGGAAACGTCAATTTGAATATTCCTGCAAACGGTTTTGTCATCTTGGAAAAAGTTGATGAAAATGGACAAGTACAAAAAGGTCAACCTAAATTTTCATAGTGTTAAATAAAAATTTTTAAGGAATACCGCTTTTTTGAAAGCGGTATTTTTGATTGTTGAAGTAAATGGTGGCTTTCGTTTTGAGGGAGTCGTAGATTGAGTGTCGTGGAAGATTTTTTACAAAATGTAAAGTTAATAAAAATTTTTTAAAAAATATTGTTGCAAATTTTTTTTGCTTGTATTACTATTAAGTCACCAGCAAGGGGGATTAACTAAGTTGGTAGAGTGCCTGTTTTGCACGCAGGATGTCAGGAGTTCGAATCTCCTATCCTCCACCATTTAAAAACTCAAGAGCCGTAAGGCTTTTCAGATAAAAAAATTTAAGCCACTGACTTAAAATTTAATCTAAATGTTCACAATATGTTCACAGAATTTTAGATTTTCTTCAAAAAGGTTAGCGGTATAACTAGACATGCAAAATAATAATGTCTGACACACAAAATAATAAATTTTAAATTTAACTCTTTTTAAGGGAAATTTTTATTATTTTGAATGTCTAGGATTTATTAAATTGCATGTCTAATTATTAAATTGTTTGTCCGACATTCATTTTAATAAATGTGAATTATCTGTGTATTTGTCTGATGACAACTTTAAAGAAATTCTGCAAGAAACAGAAAAATATTCAAAAGACTAAAAAATTAATTCTTACCGACAGAGGTTAAATGCAAATTTTGCATTTAACCTATTGCTTTTTTATGTAGATTTTTAGATTTTTGTATGTTTATAAGGGTTTTCATAGTCAACAAATAAATTTTACCCAACTGGTGAATATACAAGTTGAAGTTTCA
>OMSS01000195.1 GCA_900313795.1 uncultured bacterium
GAAAACAAGGTAAAAACAAACCTTGAAAAGCGTATTGAATATATGAACATGGGCGAAAAGATTTTCCGTGTAGAAGTTCCCCAAAAACCCGTTACAAAGATTAAAGATGGTAAAAAGACAGAACGTGAAGAAAAGATTTATCCCGGATACGTTCTTGTAGAGATGATTTTGGACGAAGACAGTTGGTATGTTGTTAGACACACCGCAGGCGTTACGAAGTTCATCAGTGCGGGTGCTAAAGAAAATTCAAAGAGACTCAAACCTATTCCTGTTAAGGAAAGTGAAATTAAGAAAATCTTATACAAAACACAAGCAACAGTTGCGAAGGTTGAACTTGATGTTAAAGTTGGAGATAAGGTTAAAATCATATCAGGACCGTTCTCAGACTTTGACGGAATTATCACGGAAGTATATCCTGATAAATCAAAACTCAGAGCGACTGTATCCATTTTCGGCAGAGAAACCCCTGTTGAACTTGAATACAAACAAATACAAAAAGTATAACCGAAAGGTTGCGTAAAAATAAGCGGAAGGGGTCAGACCCGTTTGTACCGCGAAAGGAGAAAACATGGCAAAAAAAGTAGTAGGAAAAATCAAACTACAAATCCAAGCCGGCAAGGCTAACCCGTCACCTCCGGTAGGTCCGGCATTAGGTCAACACGGTGTTAACATTATGGAATTCTGTAAGCAATTCAACGCTAAGACAGAATCACAAGCAGGCTACATTATTCCGGTAGTTATTGATGTTTACGAAGACAGATCATTCACATTCGTAACAAAATCACCTCCGGCAGCAGTTCTTATTAAGAAAGCAATCAACCTTCAAAGCGGTTCTGCTACCCCCAACAAAGTTAAAGTTGGTCAAATTACGAGAGCACAATTAGAGGACATTGCAAAAATCAAGATGGACGACTTAAACGCAACAACTCTTGATGCAGCAGTTGAAATGATTAAAGGCTCTTGCAAGGCAATGGGTGTAACCGTAGTTGATTAATAAGCGGAAGGGGTGACTCCCGTTTGTACCGCGAAAGGAGATTAAAATGTCAAAATTAACAAAAAAACAACAAAAAATACAAGAGTTGATGGAAGGTTTTGAACAACCGTCATCAGCGCTTGAAGCAATCAAAATGCTTCAAAAAGTATCAAGTGAAGTTTCCAAATTCAACGAAACGGTTGAATGTCACATGCGTTTAGGTATCGACGTTAAGCACGCTGACCAACAAATCAGAAGCACGGTTGTACTTCCGGCTGGTTTGGGTAAGACAGTTCGTGTTTGCGTTATTGCAAAAGGTCCTAAAGCAAGCGAAGCAAAAGAAGCAGGTGCTGATGAAGCAGGAGCAGAAGAAATCATTGAAAAAATTTCAGGCGGTTGGTTTGAATTTGATACATTGATTGCAACTCCAGATTGCATGCCTATGTTAGGTAAATTAGGTCGTGTTTTGGGTCCTAAAGGCTTGATGCCGAACCCGAAAACAGGTACTGTTACAATGGACGTTGCTAAGGCAGTTAAAGATGCTAAAGCAGGTAAAGTTGAATTCCGTGCTGATAAGCAAGGTATGATTCACTGCCCCGTTGGAAAAGCACAATTCTCGACTGAAGATTTGATGAAGAACTTTGTAACATTTGCTGAAGCGATTATCAAAGCAAAACCGTCAGCAGCAAAAGGTACATACCTCAAATCAGTTTACTTGACTACTACGATGGGACCTGGCATCAAATTAGATGCTAAAAACCTTCCCAACGAAGTAAAATCTTATTTGAACGCATAGTTCAGTAATTTTGCGGCAAGACATTTATGCCTTGCCGCATTTTTATACCAAAAATGAGGGTGATATGACACGAAAAAGAGATAAAAACGAATCATTAAAAAAGTACATTCTATCGAGAGTGGGTTGTTTTTTTGGACAAGTTTTATTTTTAATCAATTCATACGGTGTCGTATTCAAGAACGTAAATCACCCTGATATGTCAGATGGAAAGAAGTATGTTTTTGCGATTATGCACTCGCAGCAGTGTGGTGCTTATTCAATTTTAAATCGTGAAAACTTATACTCAATGATTAGTTATTCTCGTGACGGAGATTTGGTTGCAGAAGCAGGCGGACGAGTTGGAATCAATGCAGTTCGTGGTTCATCGAAACGTGGTGGAGCAGCAGCGGCACTTGAAATGATTGACAAAGTCAAAGCGGGAGCTTCAGCATTTTTGGCAGTTGACGGTCCGAGAGGTCCTGTCGGGATTGTCAAAAAAGGTTGTGTCGAAATTGCAAAATTAGGCGGTGCAAAGATTGTCCCCATGGCATGGAAAACTACACCGTTATTCACGGCTACGGTTAATTCTTGGGACAGATTACAAATCCCTATTATTCATTCAAAAACCGTATCGCTTTACGGAGAGCCGATTGACGTCCCTGCAGATGCCGATGAAGATATGATGGAACAAATCCGTCTCAAGGTTGAGAATGAAATTAAACTACTTAACGAAGATTTAAACAAGAATTTCAAACAATACTACAAAACAGGTATTGTTAACAAACACAAGTCAAAA
>OMSS01000197.1 GCA_900313795.1 uncultured bacterium
ATTGCGAGTATTTAGACAAAATTCAGATGAATCAACATAGTATTTCAATTTTTGATGAGAACATAATATTCAAACTGAATCTGTTGCAATTAATAAATTGTGAAAAGTTTATAATATCAAATATTGATAATTTTCAACTTGATTATGATAAATGTTATAATGATTTATATAATATTGACCATTCTGGGGACTTGGTTTTTAAAACAGCAAATAATAAGTATATATTGAAGGCTGAATTTTTAAGGCAAGACATATTTGATACAGAAATAAAAGTGTATGATAAAAATAAATATACAGAGATTTCTTCACAAGAAAGTATCATGGAAATATTTGCGAAGGATCAATCGGCTTATATTCAAGTTAAAAAATTAGAGATTGTCAAAGATACGAAAAAATATCTTTTAGTAAAAGCATCTTTTATTGGTTAAGGAGTATTATTATGATAGATTTATCCATCCTTCAAAAATTAAACGAGCTTCTCACATCAGCTGAATCCGAAATCCTCTAATTCAAAGAAGCCAAGAACAGCTACGATATCGACAAACTTGGTAAATATTTCTCAGCACTAAGCAATGAGTCAAATCTTGCTGGCAAGGATAAGGCGTATCTTCTTTTTGGTGTGAAGGACGATAAAACTATCGTTGGCACAAATATCTCTGATGAAACTGTGAACGACTTTAAGCACGAAATCTCCAAAAACACTTCGCCCACGATTTCTTTTCTTAGCATTGAAGGAATTGATAAAAATATTCGAAAACTAAAAGCCGAAAATAAAGTTATTCGCATCGGTTCCGACAAAGGTGGGCACTGGGAGATTGTAAAATAGCGAATTGATACATTTTTGCGTTAAGGATACGGAAGGCGGCGTAGCCGTTCCGAAGCGTAGCGTAGGAATGTAGCCGATAGGCGGAACCTGTAGTAGCCTGACCCGCCGAAGGCGGGTAACGCCCTGTACTAAATTTTCAGTTCCTTATACACACCCTGCACCACATCTGCGGATTTTGCCAATAGTTCTCGCTCTTCTTCGGCGAGTTTGATTTCTACGATTTCCTTTGCACCGTTTTTGTTGATGATTGTTGGTACGCTCAGGAAGATGTTGTTCAGTCCGTATTCTCCGTTCAAGCCTACGCTTACTGGCAGGATTTTGTTTTCGTTGAAGAGAATGGACTTGATGATTGCGGTTGCGCTGGAGGCGATTCCGTAGCAGGTGTTTCCTTTGCGGGTGAAGATGTCCCATCCGGCTTCTTTGGTGCGTTTTAATAGCTCGTCTTTGGTGATGTCTTTCGTGCGGTCGGCGTTGTCGGCGAAAACGTCATTCAGGTTTTTGCCGCCGATTGTTGCGCTTGCCCAAGAGACCATTTCGCTGTCACCGTGCTCGGCCATTACGAAGGCTTCCACACTTTTTGCGTCGAGATTGTACATTTTTGAGAGTTCACAGCAGAGCCGGGCTGTGTCGAGTGTTGTGCCTGTTCCGATTATGCGGTTTTTGGGTAGGCGGGATAGCTTCCATGTGTAATATGCCATGATATCCACCGGGTTTGAGATGACTACGAAAACTCCGTCGAATCCGTTTGACATTACGCTTTCAACGATGTTTTTGATGATTTTCATGCTTGGAGCGAGCATTTCAAGCCTGTTGTGCGAGTCTTTTGGCATTGGTGCGCTCGCTGTGATTACGACTACGTCTGCGTCACGGCAGTCAGAATAGTCGCCCGCTTTGATTGACATGTTTCGGTTCATGAAGTAGATGGAATGCTGCATGTCCATTGCTTCGGCGATTGCTTTTTCTTTGTTCACGTCAATCAAAACTACTTCTTCGCAAATTCCCTGATTGAGAATGCTGTATGCTGTTGTTGCGCCGACATTTCCCACGCCGACGATTACGACTTTTGAATCTTTGAAACTCATTTTGTTCCTCACATTTTCAAGATTTCTATTTTTCAATTGACTACGATAGCACTTTTGAGGGCTGATTTCTAGACTTTGCAGAA
Source organism: uncultured bacterium (assembly GCA_900313795.1). Taxonomy (GTDB): domain Bacteria; phylum Cyanobacteriota; class Vampirovibrionia; order Gastranaerophilales; family Gastranaerophilaceae; genus RUG841. The sequence continues at coordinate 1,992 of OMSS01000197.1, forward strand.
AATTCCTGTTTTTGCTTTACACAATTCGGAATCGCCTTTATAGTGTTTACGAGGATAAAAATGAAAAATTCTAAAGTTTTTGCTTTGATTCATGTTATTGGATTTGCCTTTCTCCTTCTTTGTGCAGGTGTTTTTTCTTCTTGCAAGGTTACTCTCGATGATGATTCTGATTTGAAGGTAAACGGAACTGTTCGAGGAGAATATAACGACAAAATCCGTGAAATTCCTGATATAGTAGTTGAAATTATTGAAAACGGCAGTTCTTATAAAAAATTGACATATACTGATGAATACGGCTGGTTTGAATTTGATGACTTAAAGGCTGGTTCATATACTTTAAGATTTACCGATACAGATGGTGACAAAAACGGAGCTTTCAAACAACACATTGAGCGTCTTTCTCTTTACAGGCGGGATTACTATTTTGACCCGATAATTCTGGAAAGCGCAGACAAAGGAAAAACTGATTAATCCGATAGCGAATTTATCAGCACTTCCCAAAAGTTCACACAATCTTTTTTAATTTATTTTTTCTTTTCTC